>JASHPG010000222.1 GCA_030038275.1 Candidatus Acidiferrales bacterium
TTGGCTGGGCGCGAACGTGTGGTCCAGCTGTGGCTGCACCTTCACATCGCCAAGCACGAACTGGCCGACTCCGATATCTTTCATCGATACCGGCTGAATGTCGTCCGCCAATATCAGCGAGCTCGAGCTTAGCTGATCATCCTGGTATCGAGGCACCGGCAGGCGCGTGTTCACCACGCCCACGTTGCCGCTGTTCACGTCCTTGATCACGATATCCAACTCGTAGAGTCCCGGAGCCAGCGGCACCGCCTTCTGATAAATCCGCGAAGTGCTGATCGCTTGCTGCAACTGGTCCGCCGCGTAGTCGGCGCGCAGCGTGTCCTCGAATGTTTGCACCACGCGCCCTGTCATGCTGGTGATCCGCGCGAAAAGGTGCATCGACGCGGTGTCCACTCCGTCCTTCTGCTGGAACGTCAACTGCTTTACCGGAATCTGCACCGTGATGGGCACCAGCACCGTGTCCGACGTGATCCGCAGAAAATCGTAATGGTAGTCGAACTTCAGTTGGTTGCGCACCACGTGCGACGTGACCACTGCTTCCAGGTCTTTGAACTTCACCGGCGGCGGTTTCATGATGTTTGCGTAGAGTTCGAGCCGGTTGAACTCTTCGTCATCCGTGTTCAGCGGAATCCCCATTTCGTTTTCCGCCATGTGCGTGCCGTCCGTGTTGCTGAACCGCTGCGCTTTGCTTGCCATGCCCATCGATTCAGCCATCGTCAAACCCGCGCCGGGCACGTTCAGCAAAGCATCCTTTTCGCTCGGGTCCATCGTGAGATGATATTCGCCCGTTCCAGTAGGATCGACGAACTCCAGTTCCACGTTCTCGCCGATGCCTTCCAGATACCGGTATCGCCAATCTTCGTAGGGGTACGTCGTCGTCTCGCCGCCGCCCTGATCCATCGGCCGGTCCCACGTTCCGCCAGTCGGGTGAGAGTCGATCTCATCGGGCGGCCCCCACATGATGTAAATCTTGCCGCGGTCCGTCTTCCATCCCGGAATTCCAGAGGCAAAGTGCTCGTTCGCATACGCGATGCGCCGGTAATACTCCTCTTCATAAGTGTTTTCCGGCGAATCGGGATCGGGATTGCGGCGCTGCCAGAACGCCTCTTTGAATTGCTCGCGCTCTTCGTTCGTTTGCAGATGCAGGAAAGCCCGCCGTTCCTCTGGCGTGATGATGTAAACCACGTCTTCATCGAGCCAGCGCTTATCCTGCGGGCTTAGCTCTTTGTAGAGCTCGCGCTCGCTCTTCTGTTCGGCCTTGGCCTTCTTTTTCTGGTTTTGCTGGTCCTGGTCTTGCTTGGAGGGACGTTCGGCGGCTCTGGCCAGCGCGGGAAGTGAGCACACCAAACACGCCGATAACAAAACTCGCGGGAACGCTTTAGCCGGCCAACCCATCGAATTGCCTCTTTGCGGTTAGAAATCCTAACCTGTACGAGGGCACAGGTCAATAAATCTTTATCTCCTGCGCGGCTTCTCAGCTGGTTTGGAACCGATTGTCAGGCAAGGGGTTGCCTTGCCCGCTCGGCGCCGGGCCCGCCGCTTCCTTCCGGCGAAACACCCGCTGGCACCGTGCTCGCCTCGGAACCAACTCGCGTAATTACCTTTCCATCATGCAGCCGTCGAATGTAAGGTAAGATCATACGTACTGTCCCGGCTCCGAGCGCCGGGGCCGCGAAGGCAGAGACTCAAAAACCAGCGGAAGGACCAAAGGCAGGACCAGCTCTGATCCCGCCGGCGTTCAACCGTCCATTATTAGAAACATTCAGTCCCCTCCGCGCGTAGATACCAGTGGGCCGAATCGGGCCCGGCGGGCCGCAAACGCCCGTTCCGGGTTTTGGGCGTGTGGCCCGCAACGTAACACTCCGAAGGTTGGTGCGATGAAAACTTGGCAAAGGGTGGCAATCGGGGCTTGCGCGGGTGTCGCCGCTATCGCGATCGTGTGGTTCAGCGTTTATAAAATGAACGCTGGCGTCGTCACGGTTCAGACCGGACGTGCCGTCCGCCAGGACCTCACGTCGATCGTGACCGCGTCCGGCGAAATCCGGCCTAAGAATTACACCAACGTGCTCGGTCAGGGCATGGGCATGATCACGAGCATCGCGGTGCAAGAGGGCCAGGACGTGAAAGAAGGCGATGTGCTGCTTCGCTTGGATAACATTCAGCCGGGCGCGGACGTCCAAGCGCAGAAGGACACCATCGACGCGGCCACCTCGGCCATGAAAGCGGCCGCGGCCAATTACGAATCGTCGCTCGCCAATCTCCAGCAGCAGCAAGCAAATCTTCAAAAGGCCAAATTCGATTGGCAGCGCTCGCAGGAACTCTACAAAAACCAGCTGATTGCCAGGCAGGATTACGACGCGAGCAAGGCGACGTACGATAGTTCAGCCGCGGCCGTCACTGCGGCGCAAGCGCAGTTGGCCGCGAGCAACGCGTCCCGCAATCAGGCGAAATCGAATCTGGAGCAGGATGAAGCCGTGTTGACGCACGAGCAGGACATCTTGAACAAAACCGTTTACCGCGCGCCGATCTCCGGCATCGTCAGTTACATCGCCGTTCGTGTGGGCGAAAACGTCGTCCCCGGAATTCAGAACGCGCAAGGCAGCTTCCTGATGACCATCTCGGACATGAGCGTCGTCACCGCCGAAGTCATGGTGGACGAGACCGACATCTCTAGTGTGAAAGACGGGCAATCGGCCCAAGTCACCATCGACGCGCTCCCCGGTCAGACCTTCAAGGGACACGTCACCGAAGTGGGCGAGTTGGCCATCTTGCGTACCTCCGGCGAGGCGGCGATGGAGGAAACCACAGCCGATACGCAGCAGGCGCGCGATTTCAAAGTTGTGGTGACGCTCGATAATCCTCCGAGATCCCTGCGCCCGGGCCTTTCGGCGACCGCCAAGATTCAGACGGCTCACAAAAACAACATCATCACCATCCCGATTCAGGCCCTAGCCGAGCGAACTCAAGAAGAGCTGGACGAGACGAAGGACGGCCAAAGCGGAAACGTCGCTCTCGCGGCCGCGAACGATAATCCGGCTAACAGCAAGGAAATTCAGGGTGTCTTCGTGGTTCGCAATGGCAAGGCTGACTTCATTCCGGTGCAAACCGGAATCACCGGCACCACCGACATCGAAGTGACCAGCGGAATTCAGCCCGGCGATGTGATCGTCACGGGAAGCTACAGCGCCCTGCGCACGCTCCGCCCCGGAACGCGGGTGAAGATCGATAATTCGGCTGCCACCGCCACCGACACGACTAGTTCGTAGCAGCACGGTTTTTTTCGGTATTTTCGGAGCCTTAGTCTGCGGTTTAACAGTTTGCGGAAAAACTCAGTTTCGTCGGAAGGGCGGGGTTTTAGAGTCTGTGTGGCAACACAAGATCTTTGTGGGTCGCGGCTTTGCAGTTTCGGAAAAACCACAAAGCTGTCATTCCGAGGGCGGTGTTTGCCCGAGGAATCTGCTGTTTCTCGATTGTTTTGCGAGAAGCAGATTCCTCGTTTCGAAATGTTGTCACACAGGCTTTTTAATCCTGAAGTCCAAATTTGAATTTTTCCGCAAACTGTTAAGCGGCATAATCGAGGTTAATCCGCGTTCGCGCGCTGGAATCAGGAGTATCAATGCACATGGGGGTCGAAGAAGCCGTCTCGCGGAACTTCCGCCAGGACCTGGTGGATGACGGAATCGTCATCCAGACCGACGATCTTTGGAAGACTTACGAAATGGGCGCGGAAAAGCTGCACGCCCTGCGTGGCGTGGATATGCAGATCCGTAAGGGCGAGTACGTGGCCATCATGGGTCCGTCCGGCTCCGGCAAATCCACGTTCATGAACCTGATCGGCTGCCTCGATACTCCCACGAAAGGCTCCTATTGGCTGGCCGGTCGCCTCGTCAGCCAGCTCGACGACGACGAACTCGCCTACATTCGCAACCGCGAGATCGGCTTCGTCTTCCAGACGTTCAATCTGCTGCCGCGCGCCACGGCCCTGCACAATGTCGAGCTGCCCATGATCTACAACGGCACTCCCGCCGCCGAGCGCCTCGATCGCGCCCAAAAAGCCCTGCATCAGGTCGATCTGGCCGGACGCATGACGCACAGGCCCAACGAACTTTCCGGCGGCCAGCGCCAGCGCGTGGCCATCGCCCGCGCGCTGGTGAACAACCCCTCAATCCTTCTGGCCGATGAACCCACCGGCAATCTCGATTCCCAGACCGGCGAGGAAATCATGGGCCTCTTCGCGCGTCTGCACCAAGGCGGCAACACCATCATTCTCGTCACCCACGAACCGGACATCGCCCAGCACGCCCATCGCACCATCCGCCTTCGCGACGGCAAAATCGAAAAAGACGAACGCAACCGCTAGCCCCGTCCAGTTTCCTCTCATCTCCAATTCAGGTTCGAACGCCGCGAGCGGTCTGTGTCTGCCCCGGACGGAATAAGGCGTGCTAGGTTGAATTTGCCTAGCGAACGAAAACCGAAAAATGCTAACCTCTGCGCCGGTAGAATTTCCACCGCGATCTGAAATGGATAACTTGAGTCGGGCCGAACGCAGCAAGCAAATGGCCCCTCATTCGCGGCAAGGACACTGAGCCGGAACTCATTGTGAGAAAACTCGCCCGTTCCTGTGGGTACAAATTCCGGATCAACGCTCCTGACCTTCCGGGCAAGCCAGATATAGTCTTCGCCTCATCCAAAAAGGCAATCTTCGTGCATGGATGCTTTTGGCATGGCCACAACTGCCGTCGTGGCGTGAACCGGCCACAACACGAGCCGAGAAGAGAAAGATGCTCTCTCAGGGCGGACTCTGAGTGACGTATCTCGACGCAGGACGCATAAGCAAACGTGACAAGCTGATACTAGCGGGCTTGTATCTGTCAAAATACGACTCGGTGGGGCTGAAGCGACTCGGGTTCGACACTTTCTCGGAGGCATTCAACGCTATTGGCTATGCAATGGACGCGAGTCCGGCAGCAATCAAGAATTACCGCGACGAGTTCGATCCGTTGTTCCCGAACCGCCGGAAAGGTTGGCACAAGCGCGCGACACGCGAATACTGCCTGAAGTTGTTTCGGGAGTACAAGGGCCTGGACATCGACGCGTTTACGGCTTTCATCAAGTCGTTCGTTGGATACGACGAAAATGCCTGGAGCCGTATTCAACAGTCGGCCGAGGTTACCCGGCGCGAGTCAAATTTTGCACAGCGCCTCATCACCGGGCTCGCAGCCGAACGCTACTTCGAGCGGGCGCAACCTAGCCTGCCGCAGTTTAGCAGTTACAAGATCCAGAATACGACGCAGCTCGGATGCGGGTACGACTTCCGGCTTGAGAAGGACTCCAACGCGGAGTTCTTGGCGATCGAAGTCAAGGGCTTGAGGGAAAATGCTGGAACTGTGTCGCTCGCGCCAAAAGAACACGGGACCGCGAAGGCGTTGAAGGATCGCTTTTTCCTGTTTGTTGTCAAGGATTTCCGAAGGACGCCATTCCACGAGATTTTTCAGAACCCACTATCTGGACTACAGTTCAGTCGCGTTGAGCGGGTGACCGTCCAGTTCTCGTGGGTGACAAACCTATAGACATCGCGTGGACAACGTCCCGCCACATTCCAGGATCGCCTTCCATCCCACTACGGGGGCTCGGTCGCACGCGTTAGGTCCACTCGACAATCCGAAAGATCGGGGTGTGCGCATCACTTGTATCCAAATCAACGGCCGTATGTCCATTTACGCCAACTGTAACGCTCTCGACGAATTGCTTTCCTATATTCTCAAGCGTGTCGCCGAAAAATGCCCAAACCGGGTCTCCGTCCCAAGTTTCGAGGCCGACGAATCTTGGGAGACCCTCGGGGAAGGATAGGCCGTTCCTCAAAATAGCCGTACTCCTTTTCAGAGTGGCATCCGCAGCTTCCTTCCGCAGTATTTGGCGGGCAGTATCACTCAGGTCCCGTTCTCGTGTCGTCATGCATTACCTCTTAAAGTTCGCCGGGTTTCTGGATATGGATCGAGGAGCTAAGTCATTATGTTCCGCGCTCGACCAAGGCGGCGAGCAGTTTTTTCGACAATGAAGGCGTGCGAATTAGCGTCATCGAGACAAGAAATGATATTTAGACGGCAACAATACAAATATATTTGAACGGCCTCCACAAGCCGACGAATTCGTCATTTGGTCACTATGTCAAAACCTCGGTTCTGACCCGGCGCACAATGCGTGGCCTGGCATTCACACTCTCTTAAGCGCAGAAATCATTCATCAGCGGCAGCGGGTCGATGGCGTAGTGATCTGGGACATGGTTTGCGGTACGGCGGGGCGTCCATGCCCTAAACTAGCCGCTGATCCTGGAAGGGCAACGCGGGTCGGAGTTGGCCGTCTACTGCCGCCTCCCTGTCTCTATCTTTTCCCGCGCAGCATACCAGACGCAAGGAATAATCCAAGCCCAGCGTGCTGGAACCTTGATGACGTGCAGCTACTCCAGGCTCTCTGGACGGGATTTCACGGCGACAGGGCTGACGTGGTGGCAGTGGGCATTGATGCTCGAATCGAGGGCGTCGAGCTACAGCGCCGAACGCGATTCGTTCGAGATGGCACCGAATTTTCCTGCTCTGCCTGGACCACCGTTCGGCGCGCGCGGTAACCGCTCAAGGCAGCGTGCTGCGGCTTTGAGGGACGTACCGGCAAGATTTCACTCTTTCCATTTCCCACTTCCGGAATTTAGGTACTGCCACCAAATTGAACCTAGACTGTAAGTAATACTCATGCTACTCTTAGTCGTTTTTGTTGTTTGCACTGAAGCCGCTGGGCGAGCAACGAAAGGCAACACCATTAGCGGCACGTACGGTCCGTGTGCCTGCCCGATGTAGGCGCGTCGCCGGCCAGAAAGGAAGAAAAGTCGCGATGTAGGCGGCGAACAACATGACGCAGCAATCCCCGCCCCCTCTCCTGTCGCCACTCGCCACCCCGCATTTCTACCCGAGACACCGAACGAGTAGAATCGCGTCTAACTCCTTTGCTATGAGTCCCGCTGCCGCCGCTACCCGAGACACTTTCCGTCACAATTTCGCGTGGGTTTCCCGCCTCATTCCGCCCCAGCTCGCGGAGTGCCCTGATTGCGCGCGATTCGCTTTTCCTTCTCGTTCAGGTGCTGCTTTAGGGCGGAACAGCCAATCAACCTTGCCCAGACGTAACTCGCTGAAAATAAAGCTACATGAAAATCAAAGGGCGGAACGTCCCGGTGCATCTTCATCCTGAGCAATTTCCCGTTCTAACTTCTAACCTCCAACTTCTAGCTTCTAGAACCGGTGGGTGTAAGCTTAGTCCCATGAACAGCGCCGTGGAATCCGTTCTGCGCAAAACAGCGCTCTTTGCCGGCTTAACAGACAAGCAGACGTCCGCTCTCGCCTCGCGATTCAGTCGGCGGAAAATCGGTCGCGGTGAAACGCTTTTCACCGAAGGTGATCCGTGCGCGGGCCTTTTCTTGGTCAGCGCTGGGAAAATTCGCATCTTCAAGGATTCGGCGGAGGGGCGG
>JASHPG010000223.1 GCA_030038275.1 Candidatus Acidiferrales bacterium
CTCTATCTGGCCCTGGGAATCAGCGGCGCGATACAGCACGTGGTGGGGATGAAGGCCGCGCGGACAGTAGCGGCAATCAACAAAGATCAAAACGCGCCGATTTTTGAAGTGACGGACTACGGAATCGTCGGCGATCTCTTCGAGATTGTGCCTGCGCTCATTGCGGAGCTTGAAGCAGCCAAGTAAATGAATCGCCCCAGCAAGGAATGCCTTGTCGGCGGTAATTGAACGCTTAGGAATCGAAGCAGAAGAGAGAATCCTGCAATTGCCAGCCCGGCGGTTGCAACTCTGATGCAACAGGGCGAACGTAAATCGTTCGCTCCCTTCTCGCGCACAAGAATCCCATTTTGCGCAGAGTGGGAACCAACGGCGATTCTGAAACCGCATCGTCGTACAGCGCCCATCGAACGCCGAGCGATTTCTCCCGCAGCGCTATTTCGGCCACGGAGTTCAAAAGTTCCTTCGTATTCTGCTTTTCCAAATCCGAGGACGACTGGCAAACACGAAGATATTCGCGATTCGATCCTCTTTTGGCGATGAGTCCTAAACCTTGCGATCCTTCGGGACGCAGGCGCAGAAATTCCGACGTTCCATACCTCCACGAAAGAAATTCCGGCTGCGATGGCAGGGATACGCGATCCGGCTTCGCGCCATTGCTACACTCGGCGTCCACAAGAACCTGACGAACGCCTCCGTTGGATTTTCTAGGAACGGCCCAAAACAGCCGTTGCACGGCGCCAGCCATGCCGAGTGCGGCACGCTGGCTGGCACCCACATTAGGCGTATTCACGGCTGCCATCCAGGGCCGGAACGTGAGCAGGCATTCCGTTAGCGAAATACTCAGCTTTCGGCATCCAGCCATGCGGTGGAGTGGCGCCACCTCCGCGGGAGCGGAGACGAGATACCAGCTCCAACCGTATTGACTGCCGCTTCGGTACAGATCTTCCAACAGAAGCACGGCAGCCGGCTTGATGCTCTTTTCGGGCCCGCGAACCGCTTGTTTCCGAAATTCACTCCGCACAAAAAAATATTCCGCTTTGGCGATCGTGATTCGCTCCGCGCCGAGCGCCATCGGTATCGGAAAAAGACAACAATGGCCAGCCAGTTGGCCGTCCTCCGTTTGGAGGATGGCGTGAAGCGCTGGGCCGGCCGGGCTTTCTTGCGTCCATCTTTGGAAGTTTTGCGGAGAGACCGTGGCGCCAGTCAGATCTGTGTAGTCTTGCAAAATAGCGGCGTTGAGAGCGTCTTCGAGAGGACCTCTAACGATAGACAGGCTGAGCATGGAGCTCACTATTCTTCAGCAAGCCGGCGCCGTGGTAGCGGTCCAGGGTCGCGCGAAAAAAGTCGGCGGCGCTTACCCACTTTTCACGGAAAGCGCTGCGGTTGCGTGCGTGCTCCCAAAAAGTTTGGTTCACCTTTTTAGGCACGTAAACATCTTCGACTGGGTTGTGCCACAGCAATGCGAAGCCTCCCCATCCCCAGCGCCTGCTGTCCCGGAAAACCGGCTCGGCCAATTCGGAGTACGACTTAGCCGTACTTCGCGCTTCGTGGACGAGGGCGCGATCCATAATCGCCAGTGGTATTTCGAGGAAATTGCACGGCTCTTCCCGCGAGAAATCGTAAGGCGGAAACGAGAAGGACGCGCCATTTCTAAATCCGACCCGATTCGAAAATCCTAGAGTCGAATCACACGCAAGATGAGCGTGCTCTATGGCGTTAAATAGACGTTGGTGGCTATCGAAACGGAGCCAATGCTGTCGATTTGCTATTGGCGGCTGCCACGAAAATCGTGCGAGCTCGGTCACCTCCGAAAGCAGATCCCGCTGCTCCACAATGCTCGTGTATGAGCCGTGAAGCTCGATGTCGAATCCCTGCTGCGCCGCTTGTTGCAATCGGGGCGCGATCGCGGCAAGCCCGTAGTTGGCGTCGCGGCGATGCGGCGACCGCGCGATCACGAACAGAGTAGATCGAAACTCGTGCCCCTTTTCGGTCTCCATCAAAGCAGGAATGAAATCGTCAACTCTCATCCCGGCGAACGCTTTGAGCAAACGGGCAGCGCCAGAAAGCGCAACGGAGGCTCGCCGTGATTCGAGATATGAAATAACCAGATTTTTGAATTGCCGCTCGATTCGGCGGCGCCAGGGCCAGTCATCAGCCCAGTAAATATCGATGTCGTGCGAAATAACCACCCAATGATCCGTTTCTTTTTCGGGCGAAGGCGCCCTGCTCAACTGCTCCGCGGCGATTCCGCCCTCCAAATAATTGCCGAGCCAGCTCATGGCCATGAGCGCGTGAGGACGAGCTGGGGGTAACTGGCAGCGAGCAAAAATGGTGCTTTCGAAAGGAATTCGGTCCGCCGAGTCGCGATCCGCAACAGTCATTTCGTCGGCAGCCGACAACCATTCGAAAATTTCGGCAAGCCAATCGGGACGGCCATGGCCATCGCGGCCGTAAAACAAATAAAACCGTTCGCCTGCAAACAGCGCTGGTTGCGGCCGTGGTGCGGCATCTCCGGGAGATCGCTCGACGTATCTCGCAGGAAGACAGATTGCCCCGGACGCGGCAGATGCATCGTCGCTGAATCCGTATGCAATCAAGATGACGCCGAGAGAATTTGCCTCGCTTACGATATGCCCATAAATCGCGCAGAACACGCGAAAGGAATACAACATGCGCGCTTTCACACGCGCGGACACCTGAGGAGCGAAGATGACGTGGAAACGGCTCACTGCGCCTGTCTCATCTTCTTATAGCGCTCGCTATATTGCGATTCCGAGGTCAGCAGGATTTTAACGGGGACTTTGTATGGCTGCATGTGGCTTCGGCAAAAGGATTTCAGCCTCGCCGCAAAGTCGCCGGACGGATCATCTCTTTTTAGCCGCACTCGCGCGCACACGATGTTGCCGACCAGCGGGTTCTTTTCACCGTAAACCGACACTTCGGCTACGTTTTCGAACTCCTGAATCACGCTTTCGATCTCGCACGGATATACTTTTTCGCCCCCGACGTTTATCAACTCGGACTTCCTGCCGAGAATCTTCACGTATTCACCGTCCACTTCGACGGAATCGCCGGTCATGAACCAACCGTCTTCAGTAAAGGGGCTAGGCGCATTCAGATAGCCAAGCATCGCGGATTTGGCCTTGATTTGCAGCGCGCCATCGACGATGCGCGTATCAAAGCCCTCGCCGCCGATCTTCACCCATAGAGAATCGGAACTCTTGGACTTAGCGCGCAAAATCCCGACTTCGGAAAGGCCGTAGGTCTGAGCAAGCCGGATATTCGGAAAGAGCGAATGGAACCGCTTGAGCGTGTTTTCAGGCATCGCCTCCGTGCCGTAGGTTACGAGCTTCAACGATGACAGATCGTGCCTCAAATACGCTTCGCTCAGGAGGACTAGGTTAATAAACGTCGGCGAAGTAGGTAGCAATTCAGCGCGGAATTTCTCGATTGCGGCAAGCACCGCATCCGGGTTCCGATCTTCGCATACGATCAGCGTTCCGGCGTTGGAGAGCGTATAAAAGAGCGTATTGACGCCGCCGATATGATCGAAAAGCAGAAACGCAATCGTGCGATACGCCTTGCGCGGAACCTTGAATTTTTCGAGGATCGCGGCAAAATCGTGAACGGCCGCTTTGCTCTTACCGGTCGATCCTGACGAAAACAACACCAGGCCGGGATGCCTCGCTTCGCGCAATCGATCGTAGAGTTCGTGGACGCCCGTTCCATTCAATCGCTCACAGGAGATTTGATCGGTCTCGTCCATGGCGAGCATGATTTCGCCCTTGGCGATCTCGACGAATTCCGCTTTCTTATCGCGCACGGATTTGGTGAGCGGCACCACGACGCACGCGGACTCAATCAGCGCTAATAGCAACGCAACGGAATTCGGGGAAAACTCCGCCTCGAAGATCACAACCTGGCCGGCTCGAATCCCTTGGTTCTTCAAAAAGCCGCGCCAATGCTCAAATCGACTTAAAAACCAGCCATAATCACAGGACTCGCCGCGCCAAATGATCGCTGCTTCCGCAGCGAATTGGCGAAACTTCTCCAGCAGAAAGCCGGCTGCGCTCATGACACGCCCCCTAGGAAAATCGTCTGACCCGTAACGAATCCGCTTTCAGGGCGTATAAAGAAATCGATCACATTGGAGATGTCGCAAAACTCGGCGAACCGCGGCAGGGCTTGCCGCCGGAGTAACCGCTCTATCTTGTTAGCGGGAACGGCTGCGATCAGGTCTGTGCGCACCGGCGTTGGCCCGATCGCGTTCACTGTGATCCCCATGGACGCTAGTTCCCGGGCCAGAATTTGAGTCAGCGTGATTACGGCGGATTTAGACGCAGCGTAAATCGCTTCGCCTTCCAGGCGCAACGGCGCCGCCACCGTCGCAAAATTGATAATTCGGCCGTTCTTTGCGGACATCATCAGCTTGGCGGCCTCGCGAGCCATCAAGAAAGTTCCGCTTACGTTGGTTTCTAGAATCCTTGACGCCGTCTTTAGGGGAGTGGCCAACGCGTGGTTCATCGACGCAATTCCGGCGTTGTTCACCAGAACATCCAAGCCGCCGTACGACCTCCGCACTTCGGAAAACATGCGTTCGACGGCGCTCTCGTCACAGATATCTAGCTCGAAATGGCGATACTGGCAGTGCGCTAGACCGCTTGGCGATCGGCTGCAACCAACGACTTGGAATCCGTTATTGCAGTAATACTCCGCTAAATACCTGCCGATTCCCTTGCGTGCGCCTGTGATGAGGATTCGCCGACCGCTGGCGATCGGACTTCTCCTTTCTCGGTAAGGAGCTTCTGAACGTAATCAGCCATGGTCGCGAGCGTTCTGAAGGGGCTTCTTTCCTGAGACATCGCCCGCTCGTCAGCCAAGGCGATCGTCACGCCGAACCGGTCCTGCAACCGTTGCTCGGCGGTCACCAGAAAATTCACTAGCCCGAGCGAATCCAATTTCCCGGCATGACCGAATACAATCGTGTCTTCGCTCTTGGTTAGCCGTTGTTCGGGAGGCAGCTCTTTATTCAGTTCATCGACGGTTGCGAACAAAACCTCCAGAATCCCGGCGTCAGACGGCATGTTCATCTCCCGATGCGTGGTCACGCGACCGCCAACTGACATTACCCAACGTCGCAAGCACGCTTCCATGCGGTGAACACCCTCAATCCGAGGCGGCACAACTCTGGAGAATACGCGGTCACGTTCGCGGAAACTTGGCGCGTCAAGCCCGTTTACGAACAACTTACCGCGCGGCGACACAGAATTTCCCCATGTGCGAATCCGGGCTTACAATGGAGCGACGTCTGCTCCTGGGAAACCAATGAGCGCAATCAACAATCCCGCGATCGGTATTGCGGCGCGCCGCAGCGTCGATCTGCGTTTCATGGAGCTTGTGGACAAGGTTCATCGCAGCCGTCCGGGCGATGACCAGGATCTCCTTCGCCGCGCCTACGATTTCGCGGCGGAACAGCACAAATCGCAACTGCGGCTTTCGGGCGAGCCTTATCTTTCCCATCCCGTCGAAGTGGCGCATCTGCTGGCGGACATGAAGCTGGACGTAACCTCGATCTGTGCCGCTCTGCTGCACGACGTGGTGGAAGACACCAAAATCCCCCATTCGACAATTTCGGAACTTTTCGGGCAGGATATCGCGCGTTTGGTCGAGGGCGTCACGAAAATCAGCCGCCTCGATTTGTTGGCACCCGAGGACAGGCAGGCGGAAAACGTCCGCAAGATGCTGCTGGCGATGGTCAACGATGTGCGCGTGGTGATGGTGAAGCTCGCCGACCGTTTGCACAACATGCGCACCCTCGAATACCTCGATGCGGAGCGCCAGAAGCGAATCGCCCGCGAGACGCTCGATATCTACGCGCCCGTTGCCAACCGGCTGGGCATGGGATTGATCCGTGGCGAACTGGAAGACTTGGCCTTTCGGTATATCGAGCCGGAATCGTTTCTCGACCTGCAAAAGAAAGTCGCTTCGAAGCAGAAGGTGTTCGACAAGTTCCTCGAAGAAGTGCAGGACACCATTCGCGAAAAAATGGTCGAAAGCGGGATTCCCGCCGAAGTGCAAGCGCGCGTGAAGCGCCTCTATTCGCTGCATCTCAAGATTCAAAAGCAGCAGCGCATGCTCGATCAAGTGTACGATTTGCTGGCCGTGCGCGTGATCACGGATACGGTGAAAAATTGTTACGCCGCGCTCGGCGTAATCCACCAGATTTGGCGGCCAGTGCCGGGGCGATTTAAGGACTACATCGCCATGCCGCGCCCAAACCTGTACCAGTCGCTGCACACTACAGTCATTCATTCCGGTCAGCCATTCGAGGTTCAGATTCGCACCCAGGAGATGCACCGCATCGCCGAACAAGGCGTGGCGGCGCACTGGAAGTACAAGGACGGCCAAGCCGCCTCGGCCGCCGACGATCAGCGTATCGTGTGGATGCGGCAACTAATCGAGTGGGTGCAGGAGATGCAGGAGCCGAGCGAGTTCCTCTCCACGCTCCGTGTCGATTTGTATCCCGAAGAGGTTTATACGTTCACGCCGAAAGGCCGCGTAGTTGTGCTGCCGCGCGGTTCCACGCCGATCGACTTCGCGTACGCGGTACACACCGAAGTTGGGCACCAGTGCGCCGGCGCGAAAGTAAACGGCGAAATGGTGCCGCTGCGTCATGTGCTGGCGAACGGCGACGTGGTGGAAGTGGTCACGCAAAAAGGCCACACGCCGTCGCGAGACTGGCTATCTCTCGTGCATACGTCTCGCGCGCGTACAAAAATTCGCCAATGGATACACCTGCACGAACGCGAGGAAGCAACGGATGTTGGGCGCAGGCTGCTCGAAAAAGAGGCGCGGCATTCCGGCGTGAATTTGAAGCGCATCTCCAACGAAGACTGGCATCGCGTGGCAAGCGAATACGGATGTTCGCGCGTGGAAGATCTCTACGCCGAACTGGGTTACGGTAAATGGTCGGCGCGGCAGGTGCTGGCGAAGGCCACCGGCGAAAAGCTCAGCGAACCTGCGGAGGAAAAACCGCCGAAGCTCGCGTCCACGGTCAAGCACCTGCTGGGCATGGACGAGGCCACCATCGTCGTGCGCGGGCACGACGATCTGATGGTGTATCGCTCGAAGTGCTGCAATCCGATTCCCGGCGACGACATCATCGGCTACGTCACACGCGGGCGAGGCATCGCCGTGCACAGTAAGATTTGCCCCAACGTGCAAAATCTGCTGTACGAGCCAGAGCGTCGCATTCCCGTGGAGTGGGCCGGCAGCACGCATTCCACCTTCCCGGTCCGGTTGCGGATCTTCACCGAGGACCGCCCCGGAATGCTGGCGGCCATCACCAGCGTGATCAGCGAGGCGGGAGCCAATATCCGTACCTTCGAGAGCGGCGGAGTCGATATTCGCGCGCGGATCGACGTGGGCTTGGACGTTCGCGATCGCAAGCAGTTGGAACACATTCTCGCCGGCATCAAGCGGATTCCCGGCGTGTTCGATATCGAGCGCGTTTACAATGTCTAACGTGTAGTGCTGCTCTATCTATTAGCAGTTCAGCTACATCACACCTCTGCACCAACTCGCCGAGCGTAGAATCGCCGCATGGGGAAGATCCTGGCGCAAGTTTCAGTGCGAGGCGGGACCCATTCCGCGCGGATTTGCGGCATATGCACGGCCGCGCTGATTGCCGCGATGGCAGTGTCCTTCTCTGGTTGCAGCAAGCTGAAGCCCGTGGATGTTTCGCCGCTCATCAACACGGGAATGAACTACAAAGCGGTACAGCAACTCAAATCGTCGAAGATCAGCGCCGCTGAAGTCGCGGAAATCGCTGAGGCGCGGCAATCCGGCTTCACCGACGACGACTGCGTCGCGATCTACAAAATCTACAAAAGCCGCAATCAGGCGTTTGATGCCGGCGATGCCATCACCGGGTTGATGCAGGTCGGAATGACCGATAGCGACATCCTTGAACTCGCTCGATTAAACGATCTCGGGCTGGACTGGGGAGAGTTCCAGGCCATGAAGCTTGCGGGCATGTCCAATGCAATCGTCATGGAAGAGGCGCAACAGCGCGCGGATGGGAAATCCGTTCTTTCCGGTGCCGCGCTCGCCCGGTTGAAAAATGCGGGAATGCACGAATCGACGCTGCTCAAGCTGGTGCAGAGAGCTGTGCCGGATTCCGAGAGCCGTGCAATTTTGTCCGCCCGCAAGCGCGGCATCAGCGACACTGAAATCCTGCGGCATTTCACCGGTTCCTGAGGCTCCCCGCCCTTCGATTTTTCACCGATTTCCAGAGACACTCCGCAAACTGTCCTTCTTCAGATTTTCAGCTTCCACGCTGTCGCATTCGCCCGCTAAAATCTTGCTGCATTGAGAACGAACATTTCGCTCCTGCTTCCCGTTTCCGCCATCGGCGCGCTGCTATGCGCCGCGGGCTGCGCCGTCCCTCTCGCGCCCGGTTATCAGATTGTGAAGGAAACACGTGATGTTCGTTTCGTGCCGGGGCCGACGCCAGAACTGGCCATACGCGCGGACTATACGCTCCTGAATTCAGGCACCATTGCCCTGAACTCCATTGATGTGCGGCTTCCGTCGAAGCGGAATTCAGGCAGGAGCGATTTGCACGTCAAGACAGATGGACGCGAAACAACGCCCATGCCTTCGTCGTCTGTCGGGCAAGGTGATACCTCAGATGTGATCCGCATCACCCTTGAAAAGCCGTGGGCGCGGAAGCAGAAGCGGGAATTGAGTTTCGAATATGCGCTGCGATCAACTAACGATTCGCAATCCTACGCGACCGTCGAGCCAGGCAGCTTTCATCTCGGAGAGCGCGGGTGGGCGCCGCAGCTTCAGCCGCCAAAGCGGCTGCTTGCAACGTACCCGGCCTGGCCGGCGCACATGACGTACTCGGTTCGAGTGCCTGCCGGATTTGCGGTGCTGGCGGGCGGCGCGCGCAAAGGAGAGAAGAAGCTCGGCAACCAGGCCGAATATCGTTACGAGCTAAGCAGCTCGGATTTGGGAGCGTTTGTCGTGGCCGGACGTTACACGAAATGGCCCGGCAGCGCGAAGAACGATTCGGTGCGCTTCTGGACCGATCAGCCGCTAACGAACAATCCCGCGGAATCAGCGCAGCAGATTGCGGCGATATGGAAAACTTTCACGGCCGATTTCGGAGTTTTCGACAAGCGCCTTCGAGAGCCACAGATCGTGGAATCATCCGCTGTACGCGACAACTTTACTGGCGAAGCGGGTCCGGCCGCCGTTAGCTTTCCCGGTGGAGCGCTCATAAATCCAGCGGCATTTGCTCTTGGGATTGACAGCAATCGTTTTTTGGAAATCGTAAGCCAAACTCTGGCGCGCAACTGGTTCGATGAAGAAGTGGAACCCAGCGCCGAGGCGCTTATCGGCATGGGCGATGGGCTGCCGGAGTACGCATCGATTGTGGCTAGCGAAGCGCGCGGTGGAGAGCAAGCGCGCCGCCACAGAATCTACGAATACTTGCGGCGCTACGATGCGGCTGCAAGGGACGCCCAGGAAACACCGATCGCGGCCACGGCGGCGGCAAGCCCGCTCTCCCAGCGGCGGATCGCGCTGGCCAAGGCGCCTCTCTTCTACATCGAACTGGAAGATTCCTGCGGCGCCGCGGCGGTTCGAGCGGCCTTGGCGCACATGCTGTCGAGCATGCGGGGGCAGGAAGTCGATTACAACGTGCTGCGCTCCGTCCTCGAGGAATCAACAGGACGAGATCTTTCGAAGACTTTTCGCGAATGGCTGGACCAGAAAGGCATCCCCGAGGATTTCCGCGCGCGCTATCCGTACGGCGGAGGCTCCGGACAAAAAAGCAACTGACGGAAGCCGACTAACGCGCGGATTCACAATCAAGAGGAGGCGGCATGAAGGAAATCATTGCGACCGATAAAGGACCGAAGGCCATCGGTCCATACTCGCAGGCGGTGAAGGCCGGCGGTTTCATATTCACGGCTGGGCAAGTCGCGTTCGACCCCGCAACCAATCAGTTGGTGGGAGGTGGCGTGGCGCAGCAAACCGCGCGCGTGCTGGAGAACTTGAAAGCGATCGTCGAGGCTGCGGGATCGTCGCTCGATCGCGCTGTGAAGGCCACCGTCTATCTGAAAGACATGAACGAGTTCGCCGCCATGAACGAAGTGTACGGCAAATACTTCGCCCACCATCCTCCGGCTAGGTCCACGGTCGAAGCTGCGCGGCTACCGCGCGACGTCCGCGTGGAAATCGATCTGATCGTGCTCGCGTGAGCGAAAAACGCGAGCCCTGAACGCATTCGGCGAAACGCTTACTTCGCGTTGAAAACTTCTTTGCCGTGAAGCCCGTCGTGCGAATGCCGCAGAGGCAGGCTGCCGGCCGGCGGACGGCGCAACTCATCCGGCACGAATTCGCCCATCGGACCTTTGGCGGGCGTTACGCCGCCATCGGCAAGCAGCAGCGCTCCGGTGATGTAGCTCGCTTCGTCCGAAGCGAGGAACGCGAAAATATTGGCCATCTCTTCAGGCGTTCCGCGGCGCCCGAGCGGAACCATCCCGTCGATTGTGTTCTGGACTTCAGCGCTGAGCGGACCGCCTGGGCCGCGAGTCCAAGCCGTATCGACGGCGCCCGGGCAGACGCAGTTCGCTCGCACGCCATATTTTGCCTGTTCCAGCGCCACGCCTTTTGCGAACGCATGGAGGAAGCTTTTACTCGCGCCGTACGGAGTCATATTCGCGGAGCCATTGAAGCCTGCCTCGGAACCGGTGAAAAGAATATTGCCGCGCGTTTTGTGCAGGTGCGGAATCGCGAATTTGGTCATCAGAAACGCGGCGCGAATGTTGGCTCGAATGGTGCGGTCGAAATCCTCCACGCGATATGCGTCTGTTTCAGCGTTGGCGATAAAAATTCCGGCGTTGTTCACGAGCACGTTGATGTGGCCGAAGCGCCGCGCCGCGGCTTCCACGCACTTCCGCGCCTGATCTTCCTCGGATAAATCGCCTAGGAACGCTTCCGCGTCGCCGCCGTTTGTTGTCACCGCCGCGGCCACGTCTTGCACTGGATCGCTGGGGAGCCCAGCCAGAAAAACTCGCGCTCCTTCGCGCGAGAATTTGTGCGCGATGGCCTCGCCAATTCCAGTGCCTGCGCCGGTAACGATCGCCACTTTGCCTTTCAGCCGCATCTTCGCCTCCAGAAATCCACAATTCGTCCGGCTGATGATACACGGCTACAGGCAGAACGCGATGCACGACGGAAGTTAACGGATCGCTACTGTCGGCCCGGCGAAGCTTCCGAACCGAGGTGCGGCGGAGGCGCAGGAGGCGCGGGCGCGTGTGCCGGAGCAGAATCAGAGACAAACGTGATGGTTCCCCGGTACTCGATTGATTCTGCGGGAGTGTGAAAAGTGTTCGGCCCCAGCGTTTCGTCGGAGGATGTGCCATTGTCGTTTTCGAATTTGATGCCGACGCTGCCTGGTGTTCCGTCGCTCACAACCACGTTGTAGTAGTAACTGTTGTGGCTGCAAGTCGCTCCGCGTGCCAGACATTGTTGCCAAATGCCGGCGGTTGCTGTGCCGGGCGGAAGATGAATAAGGTTCGATGTAATTAAGTTGTCGCTCATTTCGCCGGACGTTACGGCGGTGCCCACGTAAATGCCTGCCGCTGCATGGAAGTTGTAAATCACGTTCGAGGAAATGGTCACGCGCTGTGCCTCGACATTCGATAGCGATATGTGGCCTCCGTTACAGGAGTTTCCGAGCAGAATGCCGTCCGTGGCGCCCGCAACTTCCAGGCAGGCGATTTGCGGGATGTAACCATGCGCATCAAAGATGTTATCCACCACCGACCAGAAAGCGGCGGTCGATCCCACCGAATATCCACCCAGCCCATTGGCGCTCATCTCGCACGTATTGCCGGATATCACGAAGCCGTCAACCGATTCGCCCCCGAAGGCGCCGATCTCGACACAGAATCCCTCCCCCGCCAACATGTGATTGTTCAAAATCTGCGTGCCGCTAACGCTCGTCCCCGGAGTGGTGGAATGGAACGTGATGTCATGGTCGTCCGGGCCGCCAAGCGATTCGTTGATATCGTTATCCTTCACCAGCGTGTTAAGAGCATCCTTTTCGCCGAATATACAGCCCGTTCCGCCAGGCGCAGCCGTGCACTGGTTCCCCTGAATAATCGAGGAATCCGCGCCAACGAGATACACAAACGCAGCGATCGCGCCAAAGAACCCGGTGGCTGCGTTTCCCTGAATACGCGCGTTGCGGGAATTCCAGAGAAATAGTGGATTCGAATGCGGGTGAGAGCCGCCCGTAAACTCGCAACCGAAAATTTCATCACTGCTTCCGATGATAGTAATTAGGCTGACCTCATCGATTCCGGAGACGAAAGCGGCGCCGGGCTCGCAGCGCACGGTGAGGTCATCATCTGCGATCGTGTGAGCGGAGGTCAGTGTGACCAGCGCTTGCGGCGGCAGCACTACGGTGGCATGAGATCCCGCGGCAGCGAGAGCCGCGGAAAAACCTGCGTCTGTCCACGGATATGTCGCGCCATCCAGCACGACCACGCGTCCGAAAGGAGTCTCAGGAGGGTCGATTCGGCGAACCACCACTTGGCCGCCGCGCGGTTTTCCCCGCCCTACAGACGGCACCCGCGCCGCGAGGAAATTCGTCCGAAGAAGAGCGTGAACGAAAACAGCCAGCAGCAGAACGAAAATAGGGACGAAAACACGTCTCAGGACCCGTGGAACTCGTCGGTGCATTGGTTGAATGCGCCTTTAAATCGAGCCGGACCCAGCTTCTTGCGCGGGAGTATTGCATGAATTTGCGGTCGGTGTCACGCGGGAAAGGCAAAGCTAGCCATTTCCAGTTGCCAGCAAGCGCGGCGTGGCGCCGATCAAGTAACAGCACAGCAACGGCGGCTATGGGCGTCACTTAGCGGTTTTGGGAAATGGGGATTTTCGAGGCGCTGGGACGGGATTGTCTATAGGCGATGCCGTGTAGCCCACCCGGCCGACGGGGGTAATCGCGGTGGCCGGCGCACGAAACGTGTTTGGCCCCACGGTTTCATTCCTCGAGATTCCGTAATCGTTCTCAAGCTTGATCCCGATGCTTCCGGTGGAGCCATCGCTCACGATCGTGTTATACGAATAGCTGTTGTCGCTGCAAGTGGCACGCGCGCCGTTGCACTGCTGCCAAATCCCCACGGCGGCCGTTTCCGGCGGAAGGTGAATCAAATTTCCGATCACCTGATTGTCGTTCACGGCGCCCGCTTCAACGGACGTGCCAAGATAAATGCCGGCGCATACGCCTTGCAGATCGTAAATGAGATTCGACGAAATGGTGACGCGCTGCGCTTGCGAATTTGACATCGAGATGTTGCCGCCATCGCAGGAATTGCCAATCACTGTGCCGTCCGACGCACCCGCCACTTCGACACAGGAAATGCTCGGCTTGAACCAATTCGCGTCGAACGTGTTGTTGGAGATTGTCCAGAATTTGGCGACCGATCCGATCGAGTAGCCGCCCAGGCCGTCGGCGGTCATTTTGCATGTATTCGCCGAAATAACCAGGCCCTGTGGCGTGTCTCCGCCGAACGCGCCAACCTCCACGCAATATCCCGGCCCTGCCGTGATCTGATTGCTCAGAATCTTCGTGTCGCTTACCGTTTGGCCCGGCTCCGTCGAATGAAACGCGATGGCGTGCGCCCACGCAGCCCCCGCGGACTCGTCTAAGTCATTGGATTGCACCGTTGTGCCGACCGCATTCTTCTCGCCAAAGATGCACCCCGCGCCGCCCGAACCGGCCACGCACTGATTGTCTTGAATTGCCGACGACTGCGCGCCCACCAGATACACGAATGAGGCGGTAATTCCGGTGAATCCGATGGCCGTATCCCTTTCGAGCCGCACGCCCGTGCTATTCCATAGAAACACCGGATTCGACCCCGGGTCCGCCCCTCCCCAAAACCGGCAACCTAGAACTGCGTCAGAAGCTCCCGTAATTGTTATCAAGTTCAATCCATCGATGCCGGAGAGGAATCCGGCATCGGGCGCGCAATCGACGGTGGTGCCGTTCGTTGAAATCACATGGTCCGAAGTCAGGGTAACGACGGCGCCCTGAGGTAGCAATACCGTGCCGTTTTCTCCTGCTGCGGCAAGGGCAGCGGAAAAACCGGCATCCGTCCAGGGGTAAGTCGTGCCGTCCATAACGACTGTGCGGTCGGCCATTGCTGCGTTCGCGAAGGCAAAATGCTGCGCCGCCAGAGGTAAGTTGATTAGAATCAGTCGCGGCTGCCAGACGGACGCACCGGCTCCTGCAAAAGGCTTGGACTGGAAACCGTCAGAGGCAAACTCCGGCCCGAAACCCGGCACGGCAGTGCGCGTAGCCGGCTGGAAGCCGTGGATGGCGGAGCTTGTCCTTCGAAGAACGTGAGCGGCAAAGAACCCGAACAGGAATATGCAGAAAAGGACGAAAATCTGTCCAAAAATTTTCACACTACTTTGACGTCTCAATCAAAAATTCCTTTGAATTGAAAACAATTTACCCGCCGAGTGTCCGCAGTATGCAACAAGTCCGTCCCGGATTGGTCGAGTTCTCTCCGAATTTTGGACCAAAACACTAATAAGCTCATTGACGTGTGCCGCAGGCGACAGGATGAACCGCCGGGCCACGAATTTACAGGCGGCCAGGAGGCGGAAAGCTATAATCCCGATAATGGGCAGTTTAGCCGCTCGACCACCATCTCAAGCGACGCACCAAAAGCGCATGGCTGCGCTTGGATCGGTGATATCAGCCGTCGTCCTGGTGCTGCTCAAGGCGTTCCTCGCTTGGATGACCGGTAGCTTGGGCATTCTCTCCGAAGCGCTGCATTCCATGCTCGACCTGATCGCCGCCGTGATCACGTATTTGTCCGTGCGCGTGGCGGATAAGCCTGCTGACGCCGACCATCTCTACGGGCACGGCAAGGTGGAGAGTTTTTCGGCGTTTGTGGAAACCGGCTTACTGCTGCTGACGGCCGTGTATATCATCTGGGAGGCGTTTCACCGCCTGCTGTTCCACTCCGCGGAAATTCATCCCACAGTTTCGGCTATCGTCATATTGGCGTTAGCGATGTGTATCGACGTAATCCGCTCGCGCGCGCTTGCGCGAGTGGCGAAAAAATATCCGAGCGAAGCGCTGGAGGCGGATGCGCTCCATTTTTCTACCGACGTGTGGAGCACGTTCGTGGTGATCCTGGGAATCACCGGCGCGTGGGTCGGAATAAAGCTGGGATTGCCGTGGCTGAGGG
>JASHPG010000025.1 GCA_030038275.1 Candidatus Acidiferrales bacterium
CGTGACCTCGGCTTCGGCGTAGCCGTGCTCGCGCATCCAACCGTCGTTGTAGATTTTGCTGAGGTAGCGCGTGCCGGAGTCGGGCAGGAAGGCGACGATGAGATCGCCCTTCTTGCAGGTGCGCGCCACGCGCAAGGCCGCGGAAACGCAGCCGCCGCCTGCGCCTCCGGTGAAAATGCCTTCGCGCTTGGTTAAACGGCGCGCCCAGAGGAAGCATTCTTCGTCACTGACCTGCAAAACGTCGTCGAGCACGGAAAAATCCATGGTGGAGGGCAAAATGTCCTCGCCAATACCTTCGACGACGTACGTGCGCGCTTTGCCGATCGTGCCGTTCTTGGCGTATTCGTAATAAAGGGAACCGAACGGATCGACGCCAATGACTTTTACAGCGGGATTTTTCTCCTTGAGATAGCGGCCCACGCCGGTGGCGGTGCCGCCCGTGCCGAGGCCACAGACGAAATGCGTGATTTTGCCGTCGGTGTCGTCCCAGATTTCAGGGCCGGTGAGGCGATAGTGCGCGTCGGGATTCGCCTGGTTGTCGTACTGATTGGCGAAAAATGAGTTAGGGATTTCGCGCGCGAGCTTTTTCGCAACGGAGTAATAGCTGCGCGAGTCTTCGGGCTCAACGGCCGTGGGACAGACGATCACTTCGGCGCCGAAGGCTTTCAGTAGGTCAATTTTTTCGCGCGATTGCTTGTCGGTGACGGTGAAGACGGTTTTGTATCCGCGCACGGCGGCGACCAGCGCAAGCCCCATGCCGGTGTTGCCGGAGGTCGCCTCGATGATTGTGCCGCCGGGGCGAAGCTGGCCCTTGCGCTCGGCTTCGTCGATCATCCAGACGGCAATGCGGTCTTTCATCGAGCCGCCGGGATTCAAGTAATCGGCTTTGATGTACACGTCGGGCGGAACGTCCTTGGCGACGCGATTCAGGCGGATGAGCGGCGTGCGGCCGATCGCCTCCAAAATGTTGCTGCACTTCATCGACGGCAATTCTCCCAAGGAAAGCTGGACCGCAGTAGATTAGAGATTTAGGCAAATAGTGTCCAGCGCAGTTTCGCGGAGCCCGATTCACACGGGAGAAAAGGCCAACCGATCTGGGAGCGAATGCGGGGCGGAGGCGTCCGCGTGTTATCCTTCGGCAAATGCCAGTCTCGCGAGGCGACCGACCGGGCGAATCGCAACCGGAGACGCTCTTTTACGATGGGCACTGCGCGCTGTGCCACGGCGCCGTGAAATTCGTGCTGAAGCACGACCGGCGAGGCACGGCGTTTCGATTCGCGCCGCTGCAAGGCGAAACGTTTGTGGCGCGTGTGCCTGAAAGTGCGCGAAAAAGTCTGCCCGATAGCATCGTGGTACTCACGCGCGAGGGCGCGCTGCTGGTGCGATCCGATGCGTTCGTACACATTCTGGCGAGTTTGGGAGGAAGATGGAGACTCTTCGCCGGAGTGCTCCGCGTGATTCCACGCGCCGTGCGCGACGCGGTTTACAATTTCGTGGCGCGGGTTCGCTACCGATTTTTCGGCAGGCGGGCGGATGTCTGCCCGATCGTGCCGCCGGAATTGCGGTCGCGATTTGATCCATAAGGTCAGGTGTGCGGGAGGAAAGATGGAACGGCTGAAAATTTCAAGCGGAGCGCCATGGGAGCCGATCGTCGGCTACTCGCGGGTCGTACGGGTCGGTCAGCACGTTTTCGTTTCGGGTACGACGGCTACCGACGCCCAGGGGAAAGTGACCGGTGCAGGCGATGCCCGCGCACAGACGATTCAAGCGCTCCGCAACATCGAATCGGCGCTCGCCAAAGCGGGCGCCACGGTTCAGGACGTGGTACGCACGCGGATGTACGTCACCAACATCGCGGACTGGGAAAAGATCGGCCGCGCGCACGGCGAGTTCTTCGGCGAAGTACGCCCGGCGACGGCCATGGTCGAAGTGAGCCGCTTAATTTCCCCCGAGATGCTGGTGGAAATCGAAGCGGACGCGGTCGTCTCCTCTCCGTAAAGACCCCAGAAGTGCCGCAAGGCTTGACTTTAGGACGAAATGTCGCGTTGATTGCAAAATCTACGCTCCGCGGCCGCCGCCCACGCTGGTAACACGCGCTTTCTCGTTGGAGGGCGACGCCGAATGCGTTGGCGATTAGCGTGCGGTACCTAACTCCCATGGAGCTCGAGCACATATCATTCGCGCGAGAAAACAATTTTCGAGGCGAAGCCGATAGAGCGAGCCGAGCAGGTAAATTCCCCAATACGCGCGGGGCTTTCTCCCCTACACCCCAACACGCAAAAGCCCCGCGCGCCCACCTTTCGCGCGATTAACCTGTTGCTGTAAACCAACCAAGTAGGGAAATCGATCTATGAATATGCCGCGCCGGTCCTAACCCGCTCTTCGACGATGCAGCCGTCAAGCAAGTGAACGGTGCGGTCGGCGATACTGGCGTAGCGCGGATCGTGCGTGACCATACAGATGGTTGTGCCGTCGGCATGGAGCTGGCGCAGCAGATCGATTACCGCCTCGCTGTTTTTCGAATCAAGGTTGCCGGTTGGCTCGTCCGCCAGCAGGATCGCCGGCTGGCCAACAAGCGCGCGCGCCACGGCAACGCGCTGCTGCTGCCCGCCGGAGAG
>JASHPG010000224.1 GCA_030038275.1 Candidatus Acidiferrales bacterium
CCTTCCGGCAGCCCGGTGGAATCGCCGGGAATGTTGAAGATGATCCAGTGCGTGATGTCGTCCACCGACTTGCCCGCGTGCGCGTCGGGATCGTGCAGCAGCAGCACGAAACTTTTCGTGTCCGCCGGCGCGTTCTTCCACGAAAGCGGCGGGGAAGTCATGTGCGCTGGGTCCATGTGTCCATTCGGCGCGCATGAATATTGCGCTGGGTAGGTGCCCAGGTCCTGAAACGCCGAAGAACTCAGTTGCAGCGGCGGTCCCATCATCATTCTTCCGCCGCGTC
Organism: Candidatus Acidiferrales bacterium; assembly: GCA_030038275.1. Taxonomy (GTDB): domain Bacteria; phylum Acidobacteriota; class Terriglobia; order Acidiferrales; family UBA7541; genus Palsa-295. The sequence goes on from JASHPG010000224.1 coordinate 284, forward strand.
GTCCCGGAGGCGGGCCTTGCGCGAGCACGGGAACCGCGCTCGCTGCCGCCAGAAACGTTACAGCCGCTAACCATCGAACTGCTGTCGTTCGCATGCGATCTTTCCCCCTTTGAAATTCTGAAACTCGTTGTTGATCAGGAATGTCATCCCGAGCCCAGTCGCATATCTCTGACGAACGGGGGCCGGGGATCTGTTTTTGCTGCTGGCCGACGCGCAAATGCAGGGGCATTGTAACTCTGGCAAATTGCGCGATGCAACGAACCTGTCCGTTTGGACGCCGAAGCACCAGCTTGCGTTTCATGCAGTTCCGCCGTTCCGGGTAATCCGAGCCGGGCGCCAGGATAACTTCACCGGTGGCTCTTCAGCATCGGTCCGGGCTGATTGCCGGGAATCAAATCGGTTTTGATCGTGATTTTCTGATTCGGCCGCGGATTTACTTCCGTGACGAAATCCTGATAACCCGCCAGCGCGATGCGAATCTGATGCTTTCCCGGAGCGATCACCATCGCGCGTCCGACTCCGCCGAAATCGTGCGGCGTGCCCACATAGCCGCCATCGACGAACACCGCGGCGCGGTCCGGCGTCACCTTTAATTTAATTTGCGACGTCGCGCCATGCGGGAATTGCGCTCGCGCGTCGCGCAGCAGGTGCACGCTCAGAGTAGTCTTCTTCCCTGGCTGGACGTTCACCTCTTCCTTTACCGTACTGTAGCCCGCCTGCCGCACCTCGATCTTGTGCTCGCCCGGCAGAAGCAGCAGCTTTTTGTCGCCTTTCAGTTCCTTCACGAATCCGACGTACTGCCCGTCCACCCACACGCCCGAGCTTTTATCGACGTTCGTCTTGCCCTCAATCTCCACTTGACCCAGCACGCGATTCGACTGCGCCGCCGCACTGAACGGCAAGAAGAATGGCAAAAGGACGCCAGCCAGAATCGCGAGTGATACTTCGGTCCAAAGTCCAACGGGTCGTCGCACGTTCTACCCTCCGGTATAGGTGTTGAAAATTCTAGCTGGGGTTTACTGTGGGCTGGGCTGCCTGCGTACTGAAGACTTTCTCCACCATGCTACGCTTCGCGGCAGCGCCTGACAACGCGCGTAATCTACCGTGGGCCCATCCAATTAAGCGAAACGTCTCTGGCCGGGAATCCTTCGAGTCTCCCGGCACCGATCGAATTGCCGATGCTACATCTGCATGACCGATAGACCGGGGATCCGACGAAAATGCCGGGTGTTCACCGTCAACACGGAGTAGCCTAGAAGCAGCGCGGTCGCGCCAATCAGCAGGTCCGTAAACGGAATGACCACTCCCTTATTTCGTTGTTCCCCGTCCAGTCTGCCGGCGAGCAGTGCTGTCTCTTTCGTGTATGGATAAACGGTGATGTCCGACATCAGTTCCCGGAGAAAGGCTTCGCGGCGAGAACGGGTTGCCGGCAGCGAGGCCCGGTACACTCCGTCCACGATTTCAGTCAAGCCGATAGCGGAAAGCGCCGCATCCTGATCTCCGGTGGAATGGACGACTCGCTCGATCAGCTTTTCCACAGTTTCTCCGCGACGTTCCGCATCGATGATTACGCTGGAATCGAGAATCAGTCCCATTCGGGAGGGGTGAGCGGCTCGCGGTGGCTATTGATAGCCGCCTCCACGTCCTTGCCGAAGTCGTGATCAAGCGTAACCGTGGAGCCGTGCTCTCGTGCGAGGCGAAGAGATTCGGAGAGCGATCGCACTTCAGGCTCGGCGGGGCGGACTACTGCCACTGGCCGTGCGGCGATTTCAATGATCACTTCGGCGCCGGCGCGCACGCGGTCGAGGATCGAGGCGAAGTCGCTCGCGGCTTCCGCATCGGAGACGTGGATCACTCGCTTTGCCATAGCCTGATTATATGGCTACTCTCGTTTGAATCTGCAATAATGAATTATTCGCGATTCCAAACGAGATGACTCTTCATGCCTGATTTTGCTCCGTCGGTTTCCCGGCTGATCGACGAACTGAAGCGCCTGCCCGGCATCGGCCAAAAGACGGCGCAGCGGCTCGCCTTTTTCCTGCTTCGCGTAGATCGCGAGCAGGCACTCGCGCTTTCGGACGCCATTCGCGAAGCCAAGGAAAAAGTCCGCGAATGCTCCGTCTGCAATAACATTACGGACGCGGACCCCTGCCATTTCTGCACCAGTTCGACGCGCAACCGCGCGCTGATCTGCGTGGTAGAGGAAGCCACCAACATCCAGTCGGTCGAAAAGACGCGCCAGTTCAACGGCCTCTATCACGTCCTCGGCGGCTCCCTTTCGCCGCTGCAGGGCATCGGCCCGGACCAGCTTAAAATCAAGAGCCTCATCGAGCGCCTCAAGGGCGGCGCCGTCGAGGAAATCATCATCGCCACCAATCCCACCGCCGAAGGTGAGGCGACCGCCGTCTATCTTTCGAAGCTGATCAAGCCGCTCGGAGTGCGCGTCACGCGCATCGCCATGGGCATTCCCGTCGGCTCCGACCTCGAATACGCCGACGAAGTCACCATGCTAAAAGCCATGGAAGGCCGCCGCGATCTGTAATCGGTCCAGTGGTCGGGAGTCACGATGTACGTACAAGCATATTGACATAGTGTCGTATCTGCGGTACCCTGCCTTTGCTTAGCCGATGTGGTTCGAATGGGACGAAGACAAAAGCCGCCAGAACCTGCAAAAACATCGCGTTCGGTTCGACGCGGCCCTGCTGGTGTTTGAAGATCCGTACGCCATAACTCTGCGCGATGCGACGTTCGACAGCGAAGAACGATGGATCACCATCGGCGCGATTGGTGCGGGTTCAGTTCTGATCGTGGTGCATACGCACTTCGAACGCGCAGGGGAGGAAGTCATACGGATTGTCTCCGCGCGTCGTGCGGAATCGCATGAAAGGAAGACTTATGAGGAAGCTCACCAAGGCGCAATTACGCGACATTCGCGCCATCGCCGCCCAAAAAGACGAAGAGATTGATTTTTCCGATATTCCACTGGTTCTCGACTGGACCGGAGCCGAAATGGGGAAGTTCTATCGTCCGTCCAAAAAGCCGGTGACGTTGCGTCTGGATGCGGATGTCATTGAATGGCTCAAATCCGCGGGCCCAGGTTATCAGACAAGAGCAAATGGCCTCCTTCGCTATGCCATGCTTCATTACAAGCGAACTGAACCTGTAAAACGCGGAACTCGAAAGCGGCATAGGGCCGACCGAAAAAAGCGCGCCGCTTGACCGCATAGCGGTGCCACTTGCGGACACGAGGCGGGCGCGCCCGCCCGATTCCAGTCCGCACCGGATATGGCAACTTATTTTGCCGAGTCAGTTTTCTGTTGGTGTTCCTCAATAATCCTCTGAACTGCGTCGAGAGCTTGCTCCTTTGGCAATCCACCCACCTTCGCCTTTCCTTCCTTCATCCGTTCAACGTCCAAACTGTCGAGCGGCTGAGCGACGCCGTTCGTTAAATCCCAAGCTTTCTCGTCGAAAAATCCGTCGAGATCGCGATTGGATTCCAACACCAGGAGATACGTATGCCCCGGCTGAATCGTCTGATTTGCCATTTTCGGGTACAGGCCGCTTGAGATGACTTGCCCATTAGGGAAAATTGCCGTCCCGCCGTTAAGGAGCAGGGCGATGTCTTTCCCTTCACGGTCCCCTGGATTGCCAGACAGAATCATTCGATCGATCTCTACGCGAACCACCGTAAAGATGCTCCGGTGGGAAGGCGTGATGTACGTCTGGAACCCCGTAAACGTGCCAACGATAATTGCCTCGTGCGGATAAAACGGAATCTCCGGATGCTGTCCAGAGCCGACGTCACCGAAGGACCTGCCAGTACCCATCCCGGGCGTAGGCGGTTGATCGAGCGGCCCGTTGAAACTGGTCCTGTCGAATTCCAACGAGCGCTTTATGAATACCTGCCGTTCGTGCGGATCCGTCGGTTCGGAGGTAGGTATCTGGGGCGCGTGCCGCCACGCGTCCGACGCCTGCGTTGAACTTTGCCCATCGCGGCGCGTGATGTTTGAGGCGGAAGTACGGGTGATTCCCGCAGTTATTAATACCATGGCCGCGACGAGCAAAGCGACAATGCGCATACTTCCTCCATATCGGCAGCCAAACTGAGGAAACGCAGACATCAGCTTGTTTCGCGGGGCGCCGCGTTCGAGTTCCCGTTTCCGGGAAGCCGAGCCTTTTCCCTCGCTATTTAGACACCGTTTTGGAGAGAGTGAACTAAATCCCAATTCCCAAAACGGGAATCCAAAGCCTAAAAATCGCAAGTAACGCTTGAACTTTCCCTCCTCGCAACCACCTCTGCCCAAAGACTTTGCGCTACCCGAGACACCTGTATCGACTTGCATCGTGTGCTAGCGTGGAAGTGAGGCTTAGGAGGAGCCGCGTGGATAGGGCGAGATGGGGAAAATTCGAGTGCCGCAGGCGGACGCGGCGAAAAGATTTGAAGGCAGCGCAGTGGTCTCCAGCGCCGCACGGGACGCGCACAAGCGTCATTGGGGTGTCTTCTACTGGCAGGGATCGACCTGGTGAGACGCACCACGCACCCGTTACCACTTGCCGGTCACTGACTTCTACCCGAGACACCGAACGAGTAGAAACAGGTGTAACTTATAGAAAACAAACGGTAGGGTGCTGCGCTACCCGAGACAGTTCTGGTCGGCGAAATCACCACTCAAATTTCAAGCGATCAAAGTTCGCACGTAGGGGCACAGCATGCTGTGCCCGTTGCTTGGTGATCGAATCGAAGCTGTCAAGGTTCGTGGTAGGGGCGCTGTCTCGCCCCGAGGGACGAAGGATTGCTGCGCCCTTTGGCGGGAGGTTGAACCATTGCCCGCGACCTGCGGCCACTGCCCACGCGCCTCACAAGGGCGGAACAGCCAATCAACCTTGCACACGCCTAAGTTGTTGAAAAACCAAGCACGTAAAAAAGCAAGGGCGGAACGTCCCGGTGCATCAGAAAATGCTCGAATTTGGCCCTCAAATCTCTCCAGGACGTCCGGCAAAGCGCAGGTGACGGGGCAATTCCCGGATGGACTCCAGCAGCAAATCCGGGCGGGCAGCGCGGACACACTCGGCTGTGGGGAACGGCCCAAGGACGCCAATCGGGCGGACTCCGGCGCGGTGGGCCATCTCGATATCCTCTGGCGCATCGCCTACATAGACGCAATCCCCGGCTCTGGCGCGAAGCCGCCGCAGTGCCAGGTGCAGCGGCGCCGGATGAGGCTTCTTCCGCGAGGCGTCCTCGCTAAAAACGAATGCCGAGAAAAGCTCCTGAAATCCGAATGCGGCGATCTGGGCGCGGACACGGTCGCGGCTGCCGCTGGTCACCAGCCCGAGCTGGAAACGTCGCGCCAGGTTCCGCACCACGCTCCGCGCGCCGGGAAGCAGCTTCGGGCGCTCCGCTCCGTAGGCCGCGCGCCACAGCCGGTCGGCCGTACGCCACTTCGCGCGAGGTATTCGCGCGGCTCGGTACACTTCATACCAGTTCGGACAATAGTGCTGCTTCAGCTCCGCCTCGCCCCAGTTGATTTCGAGCGCGCGGAACATCGTGAGATAAGCATTGCAATCGGCGCGGTAGGAATCGAGCAGCGTGCCGTCCCAATCGAGCAGTACAACGCGGGCGCGCAGGCGACGGATCTTCGCGGGCGGATAACTCACGAGGGAAGAATCGTAACAGAAGTTGGCGATGTTCAGCGGGTTGCCCAAACGGGGCTTCCCGGAGCACACGGGCATTCTCGGGCTAAAGCAGAGAATGCGCTGCGCTTTGGAAAAGGCTTAGTGCGAGGCGAAGCGCAGCGGGATCACGTCGTCGCGGCGCAACGCAAAGTCGTCGAAGCTGGCGGCGTAACCGCGCCACCCGGGCAGATCGCACTCCTCGGCGCGAACGATATGCGCGGCTGTGCACATCTGCACGGAGCCGAAGCCCAATGGGCGCTCAACCAAGGCGACTTCCAGTTCGATAGCCGTGCCCGGCTCAATTTCGCGCGGCGCGAGGAAATAGACGCCGCTGGAGCTGATGTTGCGCGTCACCAGCGTGACGGGAACCGGCTCGGGCGTCGCGCCAACCCGCGTCAGGCGCAACGGCAGCGCCAGGGAAGCGCGCGGAGCGCGACGGCGCTCCTCGGCCACGCCGATGGCGTGCGTGGGCACGCGCGTAAAACGGCGCGGACCTGGCTTTCCCGAGTGCGCTATCGTGGATTCAGTGCGGCGTTCGACTTCACGTTCGTGCAGTGGCGATGTTGCAGTTCTCTCTCCAGCCCAATCTGGAGCAGCTCCCATGGCACGTCCCCCAAGCCCTGTCCGCTAGTGACCCTCACGCGAATAGGTTCGCCCAATATGCTCGCAGTACTTTCGATGGTCAAGGCTCAAACTTCCGAGTTGTCCTATTATGCAACGTCGGAGTAAGTGGCAGAATTCACGTGGGTTGCGCCAGGTCGGGCGTACTACGCGCAGTTTCCCCTTGCGTACACTTTGGCCGCGAGATTCGGATAGCGGCCTTCGCTGTTGTTTCGATAAAGTGGGCGCGCAGGAGAAATAAGGGCGAAATTCACAGCCGATGACAAAGCGAAATAAGTCCGGAAGTGAAATCTGGCGCAGCTTCGATCAGCGCTCTCTATGGGAGGCGGTGCGGACTCGAAATGCTGCCGCGGACGGCGCGTTCGTTTACGCCGTGCGTTCGACGGGCATCTACTGCCGACCGTCGTGCCCGTCGCGCAGGCCTGATGCTGCCAGAGTGCGGTTCTTCCGGCTCCCAGCGGCCGCTGAGCGAGCCGGGTTTCGCCCCTGCCGGAGGTGCAAGCCGGGTAGCGCTCCGCTTCACGATCCGAAATTAGATGCAGTGGCGAAAGTGTGCCGGCTGATCGATGCGAGGATTGCGGCCGATTCTGGCAGCGGTGCCTCTGACGAAGAGCGGCTGACGCTTTCGGCGCTCGCCAAATTGGCGGGAATGAGCCCGCATCAGCTCGAACGCGCTTTTCGCAAGGTCATGGGCGTTACGCCGCGGCAATACGCCGATGCAGGGCGCATGGGCCGGCTGAAATCGCACCTCAGGAAAGGAGACGACGTGACCACGGCACTCTACGATGCAGGATTTGGCTCTTCGAGCCGGCTATACGAACGCGCCCCATTACAGCTTGGAATGACTCCGGCGGAATACGGCCGGGGAGGGGAAGGTATGGCGATCCATTACACAATTGCCGATTCGCCGCTCGGACGATTGCTCGTTGCAGCGACGGGGCGGGGAATCAGCGCACTTTACTTGAGTGATTCCGACCAGGTGCTTCGCGACTCCTTGCGCAAGGAATATCCGCGCGCGGAGCTGCTGGCGGATGGCGAAGGGCAAGATGACGCCGCACAGCTTGGCAGATGGGTGAAGCAGATTGTCGAGCACTTGCGCGGGCGCGAGCCGCACCTCGACTTGCCGACGGATGTGCGCGCGACGGCCTTTCAGCGGCGCGTTTGGGAAGAGCTGCGAAAAATCCCGTACGGCTCGACGCGAACCTATTCGCAAGTTGCTAGGGCGATTGGGCAGCCGTCGGCGGTTCGCGCGGTCGCCCACGCATGCGCCACGAATCCGACAGCCGTAGTTGTGCCGTGCCATCGCGTTGTTGCTAAAAATGGCGGACTGGCAGGGTACCGCTGGGGAATCAGCCGCAAGCAGGCACTGCTGGATGCGGAATCAGGCGCAGCGCGCGCGGGCAAAGAACGAAAAAAATCGTGAGGCCAGCGATAGATGCCGAATGCGAAGCGGCGCAGCCTGTTAACTCTGGAGTTTTACCTTCTGGGTGCCTTTGGGCCAGTTTGGACGGAAGCGGGCCTCGGGAATGCCGGGATTGCGGACCACGTTGGAATATTTGACGATGGAGTAGTCGCCGGAGCCGGCCTCGAAAAACTGCTGCTGCACGGGCAGCCATGTGGCTTCGCTTAACCAAATCTCGATTTTCGATATTTCGTGCAGGACTTGCGGGGATTCCGGGATGAGTTCGAGCACGACGGCCGGCTGATTGCCGATGTTTTCCTCGGGCAGCACCTTCACCCTGTAATCTTTTTCCAGTTCCGACCCGCGAGAGCCAAAGCCGAGCTGAAGGAACTGCTCGACGAGCGCGCGATTCTTGCCAAGGTTGTATTCCTCGACGCGCTTCAAACCTGGATTGTAGATGTACAGGTTGTCGCCGGTGCGCAGGATGGTGCGTTCGTCGGGCGATTTGAACTGGAGCAGCATCTTATCGCCGCGGACGAAAATATCGCCCGTCTCGGTGGAACGGTCGTTGACGACGACGGTGACTTTCGTGCGTTCCATTGTGGCGGAGAGACTGTGGAAATCCTTAGCCTCGCGGTCGAGCTGATCGCGGACGGCGGGCCACGTCCAATTCGAATGACCCTGGCGCTTTGCCGCGGAGGAAACCACGGGCGCCGCGCAAGCGACCAGCCACAGCGCGAGCAGCGTTATCGCGTGTTTCCACCGCAAAGAATTTCCTCCATGGAAAAATTCGCCCGCCGAGGAAGGCGAATTGATGATAGCACAGCGCGCATGGCGCAAAAAATGTCGGGCGAAGGCGATTCGGCGTGGACGGATGATGTCAATCGCGCGCAGCGGGAAGAGATGGCGAACAGCGCACATCGACATCCGATTTGTTTGGAACACTCTCTGAGGTAAGGCTACAATTCCGCCCGAGGATTTCACAAAAAAGGGCTTGACAAGAAATGGCACCCTGTGGAGAATGGGCCGCGCGCCAGTTCCTGCCTTCCCCTGTTGTGATGCTCCTCCCTTATCGCTTACCGCACCGCCGGAAATAGTCTGCGAGGACATCGGTGGCGGAAAAAGATGGCATAGCTACGAGCATGGAACTCGATCGAGAAGTCATTCGTTGTCAAGTATGCGGTCTAGTGCAGTACCGGACACGCACAGGTAATTGTCGTAGGTGCCTGCGCTTGCTGCCACCCAAGGTGACGTTCGTGATTCCGACGCCGTCGCCTCAAGACTTGCCGGGCGATGACCGGCAACTGTTCGAGAACTGGCCGAACCGCGAGACGGTGGAAAACATTGGCCAGCGCATCCGGCAGTTGCGCGAATCACGCGGCATGACCCAGAGCCAACTGCAGGCGCGATCTCGCGTTTCGCGGTCGTATTTGTCCCGAATTGAGAGCGGACAAATGACGCCGAGCCTCGGCACGCTGGAAAAGATAGCGGAGGCGCTGGGAGTCGGGCTGAACCGGTTCTTCGTTCCGGAAACGAACGGAGAGACGGTTCTCGAGGACCCGTTCATTCAGGGGCTTCGGCCGTTTTTGCGGCAGCTTGATTGGAACCAGTGGCAGGGCATTCTGAAGCGTTTGCAAGCGATCAGCGAACACGTTAGCAGCAATCAGCAACCGATGCGTCCGCTGGTAAGCTCGCACACGACCGAAAGAATTCCGGCGCACTTGCCGCGGCGGCAGCAGCAGTCGGCCGGTCACGGTGCAGCGGCGCTTCACCGCTAGACAACTACAACAAAGATTGAAAATGGGACGCGGGCTGGCGGATGCCAGCCCGCGGCGCGCAAGGCGCATGGATTCGCATAGCGTCGGGCGCGACCTTGCCGGATCACAGCGCCTCGACAGCGCCGAATTGAAACACGCCCGCTCAAAACTCTCGCGAAAACTCCGTACGCAGGTTAGGACTGGCGAATTTTCACGTCGTCGTTGGATATGTGCACGGAATCGATGAAGCGCACTTCGCGCTGTTCGAGGCTCATGATCAGCGACTGAGTGCGTATTCCGCCGCCGAAGAAGCGCACGCCGCGAAGCAAGCTGCCGTCGGTCACGCCGGTGGAGGCGAAGATCAGCTTGTTGCCGGGGGCGAGGTCGGCGGTATCGTAGATTTTCTTTCCATCCTTAATTCCCATCTGCGCAAGGCGCTCTTCGTGCTCGGGCTTGGAGACCACCAGGCGAGCGAGGATTTGGCCATTGAGGCAGCGCAAGGCGGCGGCGGTAAGCACGCCCTCGGGAGCTCCTCCGATTCCCATGACGGCGTGAACTCCCGTGCCAAGCAGGGCGGTGCTGATGCCGGCGGAAAGATCGCCGTCGCTGATCAGACGGATGCGCGCGCCGGCCTTGCGGATTTCGCGAACGAGATCTTCGTGGCGAGGGCGGTCCAGAACGATGATGACAAGATCCTCTACCTTGCGATCGAGGCTTTTGGCGATGGCGCGCAGGTTGATGGCAACGGGCGCGTCCAAATCGATAAAGCCGCGCGAGCTTGGCCCGACGATGATCTTCTGCATGTAGAGATCGGGAGCGTGGAGGAGGCCGCCGTGGTCGCTGGCGGCCAGAACGGTGACGGAGTTCGGAGTGCCCGTCGCGCAGAGGTTGGTGCCTTCGAGCGGATCGACGGCGATATCGACAGCCGGATAGGTGCGAGTCTTATCTCGAACGGCGGCGCCGACCTTCTCGCCGATGAAAAGCATGGGGGCTTCGTCGCGCTCGCCCTCGCCGATGACGATGGTACCGTCCATTCCGACGGAATCCATTTCGGAGCGCATAGCCTCGACCGCCGCATGATCGGCTTTATGGCCGTCGCCAAGGCCCATGGTGCGGGCTGAAGCGATCGCAGCGCGTTCGACGACGCGCAAGAATTCGAGGCTGAGTGCTCTCTCCATGAAAGTCTCCCGAATGTGAAATTGGACTGATAGGCAGGAAGCCGCCTTGGGCCAATATGATAATCCAATCGCTTCCGCCTACAGACGAAATTTAGCAGAGCGGCATTGCAATGGTGGTTTCCCGACCAGATGTGAAGTGCGATTTCGCACGCGAAACCTCGATCTAAAGTTCGTCAATCCTGCAGGCCGATACGCTTTGCCAGCGCGTCGAGGCGTGGGTCGCCGCGCAGATTGGCAAATTGCGGGTGAATCCTGGCTAGGTACAGGAACCCGACGTGTTCCTGGAAAGCAGCTTCCAACCATTGGAACGACCGATCTTTGTCGCCGAGGCGGGCATACACCGCGGCGATCCAATACGCGGACGTATCCCCGATCTTCCGCGTGTTCTCCGCTTCTTCAAGGATGGCTCGCATTTCGGCAATTCTGCCCAATTTGGCGAATGTGGCAGCGACACTCAACCGAATCAGCATAATTTGAGGAGCTAACGCCAATCCTCTTCGGCACATATCCACTGCCTTTTCATCTTCGCCGGCACAAGCATAGATGTCGCCAAGGATGGCATGTGCCACGGGATCGTGGGGATCGATGTCCAGAACTTTTCGGAACTGCGCGATGGCCTGATCGACAGAACCCGATAGGTAATACGCCAGCCCTAAAATGGTGTTCGGCTGCGATGAGAAGGGATCCAGTTCGACCGAGCGCTTCGCCACCACGAGAGCCTCATCCATGTTGGCGCGCGCAAAAAGTATACTCGCAAGAAACCGGAGCCCGAGGGGGGAGTCTGGACTTATTTCGAGGCCCTTGCGTATTTCCCGCTCGGCGGCGTTGAATTCGAAGGCCGCGAAGGAGACAAGACCGAGCGCGAAATGCGCCTCCGGAGCGGTGCCGTCGAGTTCCGCGGCCCTTCTAGCCGCAGCTTTCGCAAGCGGAGCGGTTTCCGAAGTTGGCTCTAATCCCTGTATCGCCAGTACGCTATACGCGATGGCAATCTGGGCATAGGCGGGAGCGCACTTGGGATCGATTCCGACGGCTTTTTCGCAGAGCGCGATCGATTTGCGAAGGCCTCCCGGCCATTCATTAGCGTAGCAATGCTGGGCCCTCAAAAGCAGGCGATATGCTTCGTTATTTTGAGCGGGGCGCTTGCGGAGCTTTTTCTTCTCTTCGCCGGTAAGTTGCAGGCGAAGCTTTTCGGCGATTTCTTTGGTCAGGTCATCTTGCAAGGCGAGCAGGTCCCCCATCTTGCGGTTGTAACGGCCGCCCCACAGTCGAGCCTGGCGATCCACATCGACGAGTTCCACGGAGATGGTGAGGTCTTCGCCGCGCTGAACTAGCCGACCCGAAAGCACGGCTCTGACCGCCAGGTCACGCCCGATGGCCAGTGGGTCTGTGCCTGGGCCGCGATGACGGCACGCGATGGCCCAGGGCACAATGCGGATCTTTCGTAATTGGCCCAGAGCGTTCATCAGCGTCTCAGCGATGCCGTCGCTGAGATACTCGGTTTCAGGGTCGCCGCTGGCATTTTCCAGAGGCAGAATCGCGAGCGAGTCTATGGCTTTCGACAGCTTGGTGGAGGAGCTTTTACCGTCGGATTTAGGTGAACGCGCAGCCGGCGATGGCAGAAGAACTTCGGTGGAGGGCCGATCCTCGATGCGGTTGCGTTCCGGGGTTGCGACAGGAGCGCCGAGATCGCGCCGCAGGCGCTGCAAATCGGCACGCATCTCGGAGGCGTGCTGGTAGCGCAGCGAGCGATCCTTTTCGAGAGCTTTATTCAGGATTCTCGCCATCTCGCCGGAAACCGAGGGATTCAGCCGCGCAGCCGGAATGGGTGCGGCGTGCAAGATGGCGTCAAAGAGAGCCGCCGACGTGGAACCAGAGAACGCTTGGCGGCCCGTCGCCATTTCATACAAGACCACGCCGAAACTGAAGAGATCGCTACGCGCATCGAGATCGTGGCCGAGCGCCTGTTCCGGCGACATGTAAGCGACCGTGCCTACCACGATGCCGGGACTTGTGAGGTGCGGATCGCCGCCCAAGCCAGCGCGGAAGGTTGCGCCGGGACGAGGGTCGTCCTCCGTGGTGCCGTCCATGGCGGCAACAGCACGGGCCTGCGGCAATTGCTTTGCGAGACCGAAGTCCAGAATCTTGGCCTGACCGGTCTCGGTGATGAAGATGTTGGCTGGTTTAATGTCTCGATGAAGGATGCCTTTGGCATGCGCGGCCGCGAGCGCGTCGGCGATCTGCATGGCGAGGTCCAGGAGAACCTCCGGCGGCAGCGGTCCGCCGACGGCGCGCTGGTTCAAGGGTTCGCCACGAAGGCGTTCCATGGCGATGAAACGATGTCCGCCGTGTTCGCCGATTTCGTAGATCGTGCAGATGTTGGGATGATTCAGAGCGGCCGCCGCGCGGGCTTCCCGGAGAAAGCGTTCCAGAGCCTGCTTGTCGCGGGAAACGTCCGGGGGAAGGAATTTCAGGGCCACGGCTCGGCCAAGGGTGGTGTCGTCCGCGCCATAAACCACGCCCATCCCGCCGCGGCCGAGCTTCTCGACAACGCGATAGTGGGATACGGCCTGCCCGATCAAGTCAGATGAGTCGCTCACACATCGCGAATTTTAAGTTGCGCTGCAAATCAAGTCAACGAGCGTTCGAGCCGCATTCCGTGATTTCGAGGCCGGCAAACCGGACGGAAATCGGTGGGTCAGACGCCGAGCCGAGGCGAATTTCGACTGCTTGTGTCACGATCAAGAAAATTCGGGTAACAGGCGCGGCCTGTACGCGCTATTGCGCGATGTGGTATCCTGTGCCCGCTTTCACACAAGCTCACGCAGGAAAGCATCACGCCCCGAGGTAAGTTTTAGTTTCCCAGGCAGACCCGACACCGGGCTTCGTGGAGCAGCGTGCACAGGACGGGCGGATGCCTGTAGGAATGAGTGTCAGGACGGACACGAACATGTCAACAGCAGCGGCTTCGACCGAGACGGTTGCACTCAGCTTGGCGCATTCGCCAGATAGCGATGACGCGTTCATGTTTTACGCGCTGGCGACGGGCAAGGTACGGCTGCCGGGCGTGAAGTTTACGCACGTATTGTCGGACATTGAATCGCTGAATAACTTGGCGCATCAGGAGAAGTACGACATTACGGCGCTGAGCTTCTTTGGGTACTCGTTCGTGGCCGACAAATACGTGCTGCTGGATTGCGGCGCGAGTTTCGGCGACAACTACGGACCGATTGTAGTGGCGTCGAAGCAGATCAAGAAAAACGAGCTGGCCGGGCGACGGGTCGCGGTTGCCGGCACGCGGACGACGTCGTATTTGGCGCTGAAGCTTTTTGAGCCGAACGTGGAAACAGTGACGATGCCGTTTGACAAGATTTTGGACGCGGTTCATGCGAAAGAAGTAGAGGCCGGTCTGCTGATTCATGAAGGGCAGTTGCTTTTCTCGCAGATCGGACTGCAGAAGGTGGTCGATCTGGGCCAATGGTGGCATGAATCCACGGGACTGCCACTGCCGCTTGGAGCGAACGCCATCCGGCGGAGTTTGGCTTCGAAGCTGGGACGCCAAGTGGCGCAGGTGATGCGGGAGAGCGTGAGCTACGCGCTCGATCATCGCGAGTCGGCACTGGATTACGCTATGCAGTTCGCGAGGGACATGGACCCGGCGCTGGCCGACAAGTTTGTCGGAATGTACGTCAACAATTGGACGCTGGGATACGGTGAGAAGGGGCGCCGTGCAGTAAAGGAACTGTTAGGGCGCGGAACAGCCGCCGGGCTAGTGCCGTCCTCCTTTCAGGTCGAATTCCTGCCGGAAGCGGCCTGATTTGGAAATTCCGCAGAACACATCCGCAAAGGACATCGCCAACGGCTTCCTCTGGTTGTGTCACGTCAATAAAATTCAAACTGACCTACTACGAGCTATTGACGCGGGTTAAATTTCCATCGACGATGGCGCAGCCAGGAAATCGAGGATAGGGTGCGACGCATTCTATCAACGTACCGTTGGGTGAACCACCCACTCACGCCGATGCTGCTGGGAGAAATCGCCAAGGCGGAGATTCCGGCAGTCGAAGTTTTCTGCGCGGCTGTCCATTTTGAATATCGATCGGGCGAGGCGGTGCGCGACCTAGCAAGCGCGCTTTCGGAGCACCGTCTGGGATTGCACGCGCTGCACTCGCCGACGGAGCGCGATGCGATGTCGGGTCATCAGGCGGGGATGCCGATTTCGATATGCGACCCGGAGAGAATCCGGAGGATCGACGCCGTCGATGAAGTGAAACGGGCACTGGAAGTGGCGGAGCGGATTCCGTTCCCCTTTTTGGTGCAGCACATCGGGAGCGGGCGGCAATCGGCCGATCCGCGAAAATTGGACGCGGCGTTCGCGTCGCTCGAAAATCTGGCGATCTTCGCGAAACACCGGGGCGTGACGATCGCGATTGAAAATAAGCCTGACGAGCTGAGTTCTCCCACGTCTCTGCATCAATTCATTCAAGAAACGCATCTGCCGGTAAAATTCTGCTTCGACACGGGGCACGCGCATATCGAGGGCGGCGTGGAGGCGGGATTCGAATTGATGCGGGACCGCGTGGTGACCGTTCACGTACACGACAATCACGGCGATAAAGACGAGCACCTACCGCCAGCCGAGGGAAGCATCGACTGGGATGCGGCGTTCGCAGCATTCGCGAACGCGCCGGAAATGCCGGCGCTGGTGATGGAGCTAAAAGAAAAAGCACCGGGCATGCCGGCGCTCGATGAAATTCGCGTGGCGTTCGACCGGCTGGAAACTTTTGCGGATAAGAACGGCGAAGCGCACGCGGACGCGCGGTGAAGCTCTTCCGCCACTGAATGAAATGAGCCAAGAAGCACAAATGAAAGCGCCGGCGATCGCCATCGAGCACGCCAGCCCACACGCGGGGCAGGTGGTGACGATTCGCGGGTGGCTCTACAACCTGCGGGAATCGGGCAAACTGCTATTTCCGATCTTTCGGGACGGCACGGGCGTTCTGCAAGGCGTCGTTTCATTGAAGGAGCAGCCACAGGCGTTTGAGGCGCTGAAGGGGCTGACGCAGGAGTCGAGCGTAATCGTTACGGGGAAAATTCAGACGGAACCGCGAGCCCCCGGCGGATGCGAAATGCATATTCACGCCGTCGAAGTGGTGCAGAAGGTGCCGGAGTCGAGTCCTTATCCGATTCAATTGAAAGAGCATGGCGTCGATTTCCTGCTGGACCAACGGCATTTGTGGATCCGCACGCCGCGGCAGGCAGCGATTTTGCGCATTCGCGCGGAGGCGATACGCGCGGCGCGGAACTTCATGGACGCGCAGGGGTACACCCTGACGGACGCGCCGATTTTTACGCCGGCCGCATGCGAAGGCACGACAACGCTGTTTGAAGTCAACTACATCGACGATCAGAAGGCATATCTGACGCAATCGGGGCAGCTTTACGTGGAAGCGACCGCGGCGGCGCTGGGGAAGGTGTACACGTTTGGGCCGACGTTTCGCGCGGAAAAGTCGAAGACGCGGCGGCATCTGACGGAGTTCTGGATGCTGGAACCGGAGGCGGCGTTCGCGCATCTGGCGGACATGATGGATTTGGGCGAGGGGCTGGTGAGCGCGATCGTTGAGGGAGTCGTGAAGAATCGCGCGCGGGAACTTCAGACGCTGGGACGCGATATATCGAAATTGGAGAAGATCGCGGCGCCGTTCCCGAGGATCACTTACGACGACGCCGTGAAAGTGCTGCAAGGAGCCGGAAATCCGGCGAAATGGGGCGATGATTTTGGCGGCGACGAAGAAACGCTGATTTCCAAGGAATTCGATAAGCCGGTGATCATTCACCGGTATCCGTCGGCGATGAAGGCGTTCTACATGGCGACGGACCCGGAGTGGCCGGAGCTCTCGTTGAGCTTTGACATGATCGCGCCGGAAGGATTCGGGGAGATCATTGGGGGCGGCGAGAGGCAATCGGATTACGAGACGCTGGTGCGACGGATTCGCGAAAGCAACCTGCCGGAAGAAGCGTTTCAGTGGTACCTCGATTTGCGGCGTTACGGTAGCGCGCCGCATGCGGGGTTCGGTCTGGGGCTGGAACGAACCGTGGCCTGGATTTGCGGAACCGAGCACATTCGCGAAGTGATCCCCTTCCCACGCATGCTGTACCGCGTCTATCCTTAAGATTCCCACCGGCGGTTTGGGAAAGCGACAAGCAAGACCCACATGGCTGAAAAAATCCGCATCATCGGTGTGCCGATGGATTTGGGCGCGAGCCGCCGCGGCGTCGATATGGGGCCGTCCGCGCTGCGAGTGGCCGGATTGCAGGCGCGGCTGAAGCAGCTTGGGCGGCAAGTGGAAGATATCGGCAACGTGGCGGTGCGGCAGCCGGAAGAGCAGCACTACGGCGAAAAGAACGCCAAGTACCTTGAAGAAATCGCCGAGACGTGCAAGGGGCTGGCAGAGATGGTGCGGAAGACGCTCGACGCCGATCTGTTGCCGCTGGTGCTGGGCGGCGACCATTCGATCGCGGTGGGCACGGCCGCAGGCGCGGCGGGCTATTTTCAGAAGCAATCGAAACGCTTGGGGATGATCTGGCTTGACGCGCACGGCGATATGAACACGCCGGAAAGCTCGCCATCGGGAAACGTGCACGGGATGCCGCTGGCGTCGATCATGGGCTACGGGCCTCCGGAATTAACGGAGTTGGCGGGTGCGAAGCCGACGATCGAGCCGCGAAATGTGGCGCTGGTGGGCGTGCGCGACTTGGACTCGAAAGAGCGGCGGCTGATGAAGGAGTCAGGCGTGCACGTGTTCACGATGCGGGACATCGACGAGCGCGGCATGCGCGATGTGATGGCCGAGGCGCTGCGGTTTGCGGGCGACGACACGGCGGGAGTGGCGGTGAGTCTGGATATGGATTTCGTCGATCCCTCGGACGCGCCGGGAGTCGGCACGCCGGTGCGCGGCGGGGTGACGTACCGCGAGGCGCATCTGGCGATGGAGATGATCGCGGACAGCCGCTCGATGATCTCGTTCGAACTGGTGGAGATCAATCCGGTGATCGACCTGCACAACACGACGGCAACGCTGGGCGTGGAGCTGGTGCTATCGGGATTGGGCAAGAAAATTTTGTGAATTTGTGATTTGCAGCAGCGCGGCGGAGAAAAGGGTAGGGGGATGAATTCTCAGAAGCGGTTACGCGTGGGAGTGATTTTCGGCGGACGTTCGGGCGAGCATGAAGTGTCGCTGGCCTCAGCCGCGTCGGTGATTCGCGCGCTCGATACGGAGAAATATGATGTGGTGCCGATCGGGATCACAAAAGACGGCCGGTGGTTGGTGGGTACGGGCGCGCAAAAGATGCTGCCCGAGGTGCTGAAGTCGGGGGAGCGCGTTTCACTGCCTCCCGATCCGACGGCTGCGGCGCTGGTGCCGCTTTCGCCGGGCGCGGGGCGGCCGAGCGTCGCAGTGGACGTGATTTTCCCGGTGCTGCATGGGACGTTTGGCGAAGACGGAACCGTACAGGGGCTGCTGGAGCTTGCGGGACTGCCGTACGTGGGCGCGGGAGTGTTGGGCTCCGCAGTTGGCCTGGATAAGGACGTGCAGAAGAGGCTGTTCGAACAAGCCGGACTGCCGGTGGTGCCGTTCCTGGCGGTGCCGCGCCCGGAGTGGGAAAAGCAGCGGAGCAAAGTGCTGCTGGCAATCAAAAAAAAGTCTAGATTTCCAGTGTTCGTGAAACCCGCGACGGGTGGCTCGTCGGTGGGAATGACGCGAGTGAAGTCCGCAGCGGAATTGCCGGCGGCGATGGATCTGGCCGGCGAGTTCGCGCTGAAGATTTTAGTGGAACGTGCCGTGAACGCGCGGGAAATCGAAGTGTCGGTGGTGGGCAATGACGAGATTCGCGCGTCGATTCCGGGCGAAATCGTGCCGCACCGCGAATACTACGACTACAAGGCGAAATATTTAGAGCAGGGAACGCAGCTGGTAATCCCGGCGCCGCTTACGAAGAAGCAAGTGTCCACGATTCAGGATTACGCTGTGCGGGCATTCCGGGCGATCGACGGAACGGGCATGGCGCGTTGCGATTTCTTTCTGGAGCGCAAAACGAGCAAGGTGTTCATCAACGAGCTGAATACGATTCCAGGATTTACGTCGATCAGTATGTACCCGAAAATGTGGGAGGCGTCGGGGCTGCCGTATCCGAAGCTGATCGACCGGCTCATCGAGCTGGCCTTGGAACTACACGCCGAGAAAGCACGCACGAAGTATTCCATCGAGCTGCCCGCGGGAGCGGGTGGCGCCCTCGAAGGGTAGTCTGCCGCGACGCTGAGGTCGCCCTTGACAGTACGACGCCTTCCGAATAAACTAACCGGTTAGTTAAATAAAGCAGTCGCTCCCGGAGGAAAGCTATGCAATACCGCCGCCTTGGAAAAAGTTCGCTCGTGGTCTCGGCCATGGGACTCGGATGTATGGGAATGTCGCAATCGTACGGACCTGCCGACGAGCAGGAGTCACTCGACACTATCAACCTCGCGATCGATCGCGGCATCACGCTGCTGGACACGGCGGACATGTACGGAGGCGGAGCTAACGAAGAACTGCTGGCGAAAGTGCTGGCCGAGCGTCGCAACGAAGTGACGCTGGCAACCAAATTCGGCAACATGCGAAATCCGGACGGTCGATTCCTGGGAGTGAATGGGAAGCCGGAGTACGTGCAGCAGGCATGCGAAGCGAGTCTGAAGCGGCTGAAGATTTCGACGATCGATCTCTACTACCTGCATCGCGTGGATACGAATGTGCCGATCGAAGACACGGTGGGCGCGATGGCGCGGTTGATCGAGCAGGGCAAGGTGCGTCACCTGGGGCTATCGGAAGCCGGCGCGAAGACGATCCGCCGCGCGCACGCAACGTATCCGATTACCGCGTTGCAAAGCGAATATTCGATTTGGACGCGCGATCTGGAAGGCGAAATCTTTGGCACGTGCAGGGAACTCGGTATAGCTCTGGTGCCATATAGCCCATTAGGACGCGGAATACTGACCGGCAAGGTGAAGAATACCGGCGAATTTGGTCCGAAAGATTTCCGGCGAATCTCGCCGCGATTTCAAGGAGAAAACTTCGATAAGAACTTGCAACTGGTGGAGCGAATCGAGCGAGTGGCGGTGGAGAAGAACTGCACTCCAGCGCAATTGGCGCTGGCGTGGGTGCTGGCGCAAGGGCCGGATGTCGTTCCGATTCCGGGAACGAAGCGGCGGGCGAAGCTGGAGGAGAATTTGAAGGCGTTGGACGTCAAGTTATCGCCGGAAGATTTGCGCCGCATCGATGAAGTGGCTCCGCGTGGGGCGGCGGTGGGCGCGCGTTATCCAGACGAATATATGTCCCGCCTAGGCGTGTGAAACAAGCGATGGCACGGGGACGTAGAAAAGTCGAGGATCCGGCCACGGCGCGGCGGATTTTGGCGGCGGCGGAGCAGCACTTCGCCGCACGCGGGCTGGCCGGTGCGCGCACGGAGGAGATTGCCGCGGCGGCGCACGCCAATAAGGCGATGCTCTACTACTACTTCGGCAACAAGCGCAGCCTGCATCGCGCGGTGCTGGAGAATCTGTTTCGGCAACTGCGCGTCCGCGTGCTAGGTCCACCGGTGAAGAACCTGTCTGCGCGCGAGCAGTTTTTCCGCTACGTGACCGGCTATTTCGATTTTCTGGCGACCCACCCGAACTATCCGCGCCTGGTGCAGCGCGAAGCGATCGAGGCAGGCGCGAAATTCGACTGGATGGTGCGCGAGCATTTTCGCCCTTTGCACCGGCACTTGGCGGCCGCAGTGCAAAAGGCGATCGAAGCGGGTGAATTTCGACCGGTCGATGCGGACCAAATCGTGTTTATCACGCTGGGCATGGTGACGTCGTATTTCGCCGCGGCGCCGATCATGAGCCGGGTGATGGGGCGGGATTTGCTGTCGGCGGATGCGGTCGATGAGAGAAAACGGGCGGTGCTGGATTTCCTGGGCCACGGACTGGCGCGCGAAAGGAGCAGTAGCCGATGAACGGCCGAAAATTCGTCATCCTGCTGGTGGTCATATTTCTGATCGCCGCTGGAATCTACTGGTTTTCGACGCCGTCGGGAAGCGCCATTCCGTTGACGGGAATTGTGGATGGCAACGAAGTGATCGTCAGCCCGCAGATCACCGGCCGATTGGTCAATCTGATGGTGGACGAAGGCTCGCAAGTGAAGAAGGGCGAGTTGATCGCGGAACTTGACCCAAAAGAGTTGCAGGCAAGCCTGGCGTCAGCAGATGCGAACGTGGACAGTCTGAAGGCGCAAGTGGAGGAAGCGAATCACAACTACGCGTGGACGAAAGCCGAGATGACGGCGTCCGTGCAGCAGGCGCAAGCGACGCTGACTTCGACGCGCGCGCAACTGGCCCAGGCTGAGGCGAACCTCTGGCGCGATCAGACGGATTACGACCGCATGCAACGACTTTTCCAGAGCGGCATCGAGTCAGCGCAGGACCGCGACCATGCGGATGCGACGCTGCGCGCTTCCAAAGCGAATGTGAAATCGCTGCAGGAATCGGTGGGCGCGCAACAAGCCGCGCTGGCCGTGGCGCTGGCCAATGAAAAGCAAGTGGACGTGCGAAAGAGCGAGATTGCCACGACGGAGGCTCAACTAGAACAGGCGCGCGCTGCCGCTGTAGAAGCCGGCACGCAACTCGGCTACACCAATATTTACGCGCCGATTGACGGGATCGTGTCCGTACGAGTGGCGAAACAGGGCGAGGTTGTGTCGCAAGGATCGGCGATCGTTGTGATCGTGGACGTGGACCATTTGTGGGCGCGGGCTGACGTGGAGGAAAGCTATATCGACGACGTAGAGTTCGGTCAAACGCTAAAGGTGAAGCTCCCTTCAGGCGACATTCTGAGGGGACAAGTGTTTTTCAAGGGCGTCGAGAGCGATTTCGCCACGCAGCGAGATGTGAGCCGCACGAAGCGGGACATTAAGACTTTCGCGATCAAGGTGTCGCTGCCAAAAGACGACGGACGGCTGTTTACGGGAATGACAGCAACGGTGTTGCTGCCGCCACCACACAAGAGGAGCTGGTTCGCCCGCTTGTGAGCAACGGAAGGACACGCATGAACGCAATTGAAGTGGAACACCTGGTGAAAAAGTTTGGCGACCTGGTGGCGGTGAACGACATCAGCTTCACCGTCGCGAACAGGGAAATCTTCGGTTTGCTGGGCCCCAACGGGGCGGGGAAGACGACGCTGATTCGCATGATGACGACGCTCACGCCACCTACCTCCGGGACAGCGCGCGTGGATGGCCACGATATCCGAACGGATGCGGACGGCGTTCGCCACGCGTTGGGAGTGATCCCACAGGCGTTCACGTCCGATCCGGAGCTGACCGCGATGGAGAATATGCTGATCCACGCCAAGCTGTACGGAGTGCCGGCGGAAACGCGCGGACCGCTGATTATCAAACTGCTTGAGTCGGTTGATCTGATGAAATTCAAGGACGCGCTGGTGGGCACGTTTTCAGGCGGGATGCGGCGGCGGCTGGAGATCGCGCGCGGTTTGGTGCATTCACCACGCATTTTATTCCTGGATGAGCCGACGACCGGTCTCGATCCAGTTTCGCGCGCGAATGTGTGGGAAATGATCCGCAATCTGCGCGACAAGTCGGAACTGACGATCCTGCTGACGACGCATTACATGGACGAGGCGGATAAGCTCTGCGATCGAATCGCCATTGTGGATCACGGAAAACTGGCTGCGCTAGATACGCCTTCGCGACTGAAAGACAGCACGCCGGGAACAGACGTAGTGGAGGCGGAGTTCGAAAACGCTCCGCCGAACTGGCACGAGCAACTGCAAAGGCTGGCGGCGGTGAAAGCCGTCACCGAGCACGATCGCACGTCGCATATCGCGTCGCTCGACGGACCGGCCACCGTGGCGGCGCTGATGGATTTGGCGCGGTCGGCGCACGTGACGGTCCGGAAGGTCTCGGTTCAGAGCACGACGCTGGACGATGTGTTCCTTCATTTTACCGGCAGCGATTTGCGCGATGCGACGCATACGGCTACCTACGATGTCAGCCGGTTCTACAAGTAAGGATCGGCTCCCAAAAGCGAACTAGCCGGAGAGGTTTTTCAGAACCATGAACTTTGAACGAGTATCGGCGCTTATCGAGCGTGATATGCGCAAATTCTTCCGCTCGCCCGCGTTGATGGTGAGTTCGCTGATTTTCCCCTTGGTGCAACTGATCGTATTGGGCTACGCGTTCGGCGGAAAAATCAAGGGCGCGAAGGTTGCGTTTGTGGACCAGGATCACTCGGTCCTGTCGCGGCAGGTGCGCGAAATGTTCGATGGAGTCGCCGCCGGGCCGGAGACGTTCAGGGTCGTTGACTACCCGTCGCAGCAAGCGGCCATCGACGATTTGAAGGCGGGATTCGTGCGCGGGGTGATCGAACTGCCTCAGCACTTCTCGCAGAAATTCTACGATCACGATCGCCCGCAGATTGCTTTCAGCGAAGACAACACGGACCAAGTGATGGCCAGCGCCCTGGAGGGAGAGCTTCAGGACATCGTGACGGCCCTGAACGCACCGGCAACAGAACCGCGCCTCGACGGTCAAGTGGATCTGGACGTGGTGGAAGTGTATCCCTACGTCGAATATGCGAAATATTTGCTGGCGGGGTCCACTGCGATGGCTATTTTTATCGTAGCTATGATCGGCGGAGGGATCACGTTCATCGACGACAAGTCGCGAGGCCTGCATGAAGGGTATTTGCTGACGCCGATCAAGAAGTCAGAGTTGGTAACGGGACTAATCGGCGCGGGAGCGCTGAAGGGACTGATGGCCGGTATGTCGATCGTAATTATCGGCGGGATGATCGTCGGCATACCGGGACTGTGGGATCCGGTGCGGATACTCTATTTGAGCTTAGTGACGCTAGTTGCTTCCATTGCGATGATCAGTTTTATGTTTGTGGCCATGGTGCGCGTGAGCGATCCTCTGGTCCCGCGTGCGGTCTTTGGCGTCCTAAACATGCTGCTGTTTTTCCCATCCGGCGCGATTTCACCGATCGAAGGATTTCCGAAGTGGCTGCGGTGGATGTCCGTGGTCGATCCGTTTACCTACACCGTTCACGCGCTGCGGAATCTGACGGTGAAGAATACCGGCATTGAAGGGATTTACATGGACGTGCTACTGTTGAGTGCGTTCTCGGTGTTGATGATCGGAATTAGTATTGGGCTATTCAAGCGGCAAATTTAGGCCGAAGGAGTTTCGCGGTTGCTCTTTGACGCCCCGCAGCAAGAACACCACGGGTCCAAGATTCGGCGCTATATCATCACGGCAGTAGCGGCGATCATCCTCGCGTTCATATTTCTCTGGTTTTGGCCTGGCAACCTCCGCTATTACAAGGAAAAAGACACGGTTCGGCACTTTTTGAACGAAGTGGCGAGCGGGAATATGCGGCAGGCATACCAAGCCTGGAGACCGGAAGCTTCATACTCGTTCAAGGACTTTTTGGACGATTGGGGACCGAATGGGTATTACGGCCCTGTGCGCAGTTTTCGCATCGAAAAGACAGTTCGACGAAGCGATTCGAATTATCTCGACGTGATCGTCCAAGTCAGTCCGGAAAAGACATTTCAGGGCACCGATGACGGCAAGCCAGATACTTCGCACGAAGTTGACATTGGCGTGCGGTTCGGCGATCAGAAGATGAGTTTCCCTCCGCCCGCGCTGTGAGCGCCTGCGCGGTTTTGATTTTCCATTACAGGATTGCTTCGTCAGCTTTGAGTGGCGGGCTCGCGATCTTCCTGCTCGACTCGGGATTCGTCGATGAGCATCACGGGAATATCGCCGCGTATGGGATAGACGCGCCGGCAGGTATCGCACTTCAGACCATCTCCGGCCGGCGTAGGTTTCACAGGCGTCTTGCACAGCGGGCAAACGAGAATATCGAGAAGTTCCTTCGAAATTGCCATTTTTAATCTCCAATCGCGACGTCAGCGCCACGACAACTCAAATTCGGATCGCCGCGAGTGATTGTATCAGTCAAGCTGCGCGACGGTGAACGTCAACCGGCCGCGCCATTCGCCATCCTGAGCCAACTCTACGGGCCAAACAGCGAGCAACTGCGAGCCCTGGTAAATGCGTTCGAAGCCGTCCTCGGATTCTGACACGGTGTCAATCGGCGAAACCCAGAATTCGCGCGCCCCTGCGGCCGCCAGATGGAGGCTGGCTTTTTGCCATTCGTCCACAACTCGAATTTCCGACCCCGGAACTGATGACGCCCAACGCAGCGGGAAACGGCGTCCGTCGGATTCAAAATAGCGGTCGGGCGTGGATGGTGCGAGAAAGTTGGCCACCGTTTCGATGGCCACATTCACCGAAGCAGCGCCGGGCGCGCGGCGCCGAATAACTGCATCGCAGGTGATCGCAAAACCAGCGGCAACCGTCTCGAACGAAAATGATTTCTCTGCGGACCAATCGTCACAGCTAGAACATGCGAGAGTGACGCGCTTCCCAGAAACTTCAGTTGCGCGATATTCGCCCGCGGCCAGGACGACGTCTTCGTCCAGGTGGACCGCCGTATAGTCGTCGAAAGCTTTATTGCGAGCGAAAAGTAGAAGGCGAAACGCGTTGCGAGGCCAGCGATCGTAATGCAGCCAGCGCTCCAGCCCGTCTTCTTTCGTGCGCATCTGTTCGTGAATTGAGTGTACGCCTTCGGTGTGCGCGGTCGGCGGGTTGCGCAACTTTGCGTGGTAAGCCTCTGGCCGCCGCTGCAGCGAATTGACCAAAGTTACGTTGCGCGGACGGAAGTCGATCGCGCGCACCGTGGCGCCATCGTTTGGAGCGATCAGCACGGCGTACTGCTCTGATGTCAGATATATCTCGTCGCGCCCGTCGCCATCGAAATCGAGCGTTTCCGCCTCGGCGAACTGGCGGGTCCGGTGCGCAAGTTTATCGGCAGTGGTTTCCGCGGCTTCCAGGGCCTGCCATGCAGCGGTGCGCAAATGAGGAGAGTAGAGTCCGCCGAACACGCCGTGCCAATAGGAGTCGTTGCACTGGCCGCGGAGCAGAGATGTGTGCGCGGACTCGCGGTCGGAGTGCGATTTGCCGCGCCGGCTGCGATTCTGCGGCAGACTGTTGATCTTGTTTGATATGTGCAGCATCTTTTTGTGCAGAAGGTTCGCTTCAGGGTACTTGCTCAAAAAGCCGCGCCAGATGCCGCCGCGCAGGAATGGCAATACGTCTTCGCGCGAAGCGAACTCGCGCAGAAGGTCGTGATAACGCATGCGCGCGGGCGTTGGCAGTGACCATTCGTCCATTTCGTTATACGAAGCGGCCGGAAGATCGGCCCGGCCCAGCGGCGCGTGCGAGGAAATCGCCTCGGCCGGAGTGCTGAGCGCCAGCCAGTCGACGTTTTCTTCCAGCGCGGTGAAGAAGCGTTCTAGCCATCCGTCGCGATAGCAGAGTTCGTGCGTTCCGGGCCAGATGCCGAACTTTTCCATATCGTCGCCCATTGCCGCGAACCCGCCCGGATGCGCTTCCGCAGAGCGGCGGAGATATTCGATGGTGTCGGCGACGTCATGAAACGGAACGTAATAGCGCAGAATTCTGAGGCCCGGCAAAAGGCGGATGGTGTGGCCTAGATCTTCCGATAAGTAGTAGCCATATAACTGCTCCGGATCGAACCCAGCACCAACGAAATGATTGTCGTCAACGAGGGTGTATTCGACGCCTGCGGACGCGAGAGAAGAAGGAAGCTGCGGCTCCCACACACGTTCCGCGAGCCACGCGCCGCGCGGCCGGCCGCCGAAATGTTTCTCAACATAGTCAGCAAGCCTGGTGATCTGTGCGTGGCGGTCTCTTGGAGGAATGGCAATCAGGATCGGCTCGTAAAATCCGCCGCCGACGATTTCGGCCTGCCCGCGCGCGGTAAGTTCTCGCAGGCGGTCAAGGTATTCTGGATGTCTCTGTTCGATCCATTCGAGAAGCGGGCCAGTGTAGTGAAGCCCTAGGCGAATCCGCGGATGACGCGCGAGAAGTTGGACGAAAGGCAGGTACGACTTTATATAAGCGGTCTCAAAGACATCATCAAAATTCCCGACTGGCTGGTGGGCATGGATCAGAAGAACGAGTTCAAATTTCCGCACGATCGGGCCTCGGTGCCACGAAATAGCATAACGCGGAAAATCGAAACTGCACAGGCGCGACTAAGTTTCGACTACTCTCACGTCGATGGTTTTCCGTCTGCGGTTCGCCGGGGTCTAAGCGCGGCCCCCAAAGCCGGCGAATGAATGGCCGTGCGACCCTTTTGCAGCCAGCTTTTTAGATCAGGCAACGGGAGACCGGCTCCGCCAGCCAGGTAAACCACTGTCATGAATCCGGTCCCGGCGATGGTAATGAGAATCGTCACCCAGATGGCATTTTCTATACCCGCCGGGGTAAGTCGTTTTCCGTCCGAGGAGACCTGAGCTACCTGGAGCATTACGGGCGCCAGAATGAAGTCAGCTTCCGAACGGACCAACTCAACCAGCGCGAAGGTGCGTCCGACCAGCTTCGACGGAAGCGAGAACGCGGCAAGCCACAGGCCCGGCGATACAGTCGCGCCGGCTCCCAGTCCCAGCAAAGCAGCTGCAAGGAGCCACAATGAGGACGAAACGTGCGTTCCCGTCCCGAGGAGCAGCGCGCCTCCGCCGATCAAGAGCAGCATGCCCAGTAAACAAAGGGCCGCCAGCCAACGGGTGCGAACCAGCCAACCTACAGCAGCAGACGCGAGAATAACGCCAAGCACTTGCGGCCAGAACGACAGGCCGACCGAGAGGGGCGACTGGCCATGCGCTTGCGTTCCGAGACGCTCAGCCAGACTTAGGAAACTAATATAGGCGCCACCGCCGACCATCGCGACCATCGTCCCCACAAGCGGGACGGTATGCCACATCGTCTTCACGGGGGCGAGCGGCTCGTCGATGTGAAACTCCGTCATCAGCATTGCGACAAGGCACGCGAACCCAACCGCCAGCGGGACCATGAACCAGTAGGAGTGAAACGTATGGCGCGTCAATTCGGCGGAAGCCCAGAAGGGAAGCACCGTGGAGGCGAGCGCCAATGCGATTGCGGGAGAATCGAACCTCTGATCGGGATTGGGCGGCGGCTGACTAGGAAGCGTGAACAGCGCCGCGACGAAAATCAGCAATCCCAGAGCGGCGAAGGCGGCGAACAGCCAGCGCCAACCGTTCGTGGCGGCCACGCCTCCGCCAATCAGCGGCCCGACGGTCACCGCTCCAAAGAAACCTATATCGATTGCCGCGCTCGTAATGGGCATTCGCTCGGGTGGAAAGCGCCTCACCACGGGCGGCAGCGCGACCACCAGGAGCAATCCGGTGGTCAGGCCGGTAATCACCATTCCTGCGCCCAATTCAATCGTTCCAGTCGCAGTGGCGGCCAGCAAACATCCCGCCACGAACGCGGCCTCGCAAATAAGGAACAGCCGCCGCTGTCGAAAACGCTGGATAACGTCTCCGCCAACCATTGCACCGAAGGCGTAGCCCGCAGTCCCAAGAGCCGAGATGAGTTGAAGGGTTCCTTTTCCGATGTGCAGGTCGGAACCAACTTGCTTGCTGAAGAGTTCGTACGCGGTGGTCAGAATTATGTAGGGGACGAGCGACAATACGGCCGTGGCTAGAGAGACTCCGTAACTGCGCTCGAACGGACGCGGCAGTTGGGCCAAACTCCCAAGTCTGTCCGTACCGGGAGCCGTCATCCCATTCACCTATGGGCAGCGTACTATCCGGGTAGGCGGGAGATCAGTGGGCAAAGACCGGAATGTGCCACCTGAGCTGCCGCGAAACGTGTCAGGCGTTCTCCCAATCGAGAAAGCGCACTTTCGATAGACCGGGCAGGCGCAGTTTCTGGAGCGTAGATAACCGCTAAAAGTTCGCGCGTGGACTGCGTGACCATGGTACGGGTGGAATCACTGATCGGGCTGCCAAAAGGGCCGCTCGCGTCCGAGAGCACCGGCCGCCCGGCAAGATGCCACATGCGCTTGCCAACGCCTTCGTATGTTTCGTTGCCGAGGCCAAGGCGAAACAAGATCGGAGGCGTGATTTTGGTTCGGTCATATAGGCCATACGGCCAGCCGGTCTCGATGGAGCAAAGATTCCCGATATCCACCACGTTCGAGACTTGATACAGGCCCTTGCCGTGCGCTACGCGGCGCGAGAGCGCCTCGGACGAAGGCCTATACTTTGAAGGATCGACTCCCCAAGAGCGGAACATCGCTCGAACCGCCCGAATCGGCTCCTTCTCGGCAAGGGTTTCGACGGAATGGCTGCGCTGAATCTCGCCGCAGACGTGCGCGAGGTCCAGCATGAATTCTTCGCCCGCAGGCCCCACTCGGACATGGTCAGCTTGCAAAACACCCAGCGTAACGCCGCGCAATTCCACGTTGATGTTCATTCACGTATCGCCAGTTGAGAACTGATATGATCTCGTTCCCCGCAAAGACCGGCTGCGTGCGAACAGGAGTTTATCGAAATCTCCTTTCGCACACGATATGAGATGACCAACGACGGTAAATTCGAACGCGGCATAGAGCTCTTCAACTCCGAAGAATTCTTCCAGGCGCACGAAGTGTGGGAGGAAATTTGGCTGGGCGAGGCCGAGCCGGAGCGGACGTTTCTGCAAGGGCTGATTCAGGCCGCAGCGGCATTCCATCATTACGCTCGGGGCAACTTCTCAGGCGCGCAGACCCTGCTAGCCTCGGCGGCTGTCAAACTACAGCGATTTCAGCCTGAATATCACGGAATCGCCGTCGCCAGACTGCGCAATGAAGTTGCTGGGTGGGCGCGAGCGCTCGGCGACGGAACTGACCCTGGAAGAGGCAAGCTCC
Source organism: Candidatus Acidiferrales bacterium (assembly GCA_030038275.1). Taxonomy (GTDB): domain Bacteria; phylum Acidobacteriota; class Terriglobia; order Acidiferrales; family UBA7541; genus Palsa-295. Next base: position 29,809 of record JASHPG010000224.1, read on the forward strand.
CTCGCATAAATCGTACTTAGCAGGCGTTGTTGGGGCGAAGCCCTGCGGCCGCAGTGCAGTTACTTCTTGTAATGGCTGGCGTTGATTTGCGCGTAGCTGGCCCACTTCTCAGGAAGATCTTCCATGGCGAAAATCGCCGTCACCGGGCAAACGGGAACGCAGGCGCCGCAATCGATGCACTCGTCGGGATTAATGTAGAGCTGCTTTTCGCCCTCAAAGTCCGCTTCGTCCTTTCGCGGGTGAATGCAGTCCACCGGGCAGACGTCAACGCAGGCAGTGTCTTTGGTCCCGATGCAAGGCTCGGCAATTACGTAAGCCATTCACGATCTCCTGGAAAATGACGGCATTCTGCACTGGACGCAGAGCGCAGTGCAGTAAACAGTTTTTTATACCATCAATCCTGAGTGCATACAAGCGCACGCAGAGGAGCTTCGTGGAGGATCAAGTGCAGTTGCGTTAGCGGCGGCCACCCAAACGCTCGAATTCGTTCATCGAGCGTTCCATTTCCTCCCGCGCGGCGTCGGCTGAAGAGCGAATGCCCTGAACGCGCAGGCGGAAATCGTCTGGGTTCGACGCGCGTGCAAGAGCTTCCTCGATCGTGATGAGGTTGCGGGAGTAGAGGTCGAAGAGCGACTGATCGAAAGTCTGCATGCCGTATTGGCTGGTCCCCGCAGCGATCGCATCGCGAATCATGCGCGTTTTATCGGGATTCATGATGCAGTCGCGGATGTAGCCAGTGGAGATCATCACCTCGACGGCAGGAACGCGTCCCTGGCCGTCGTTTTTGCGCACCAGTCGTTGGCTGATGACCGCCTTTAGCGTGGAGGCAAGCTGCAGCCGGATCTGCTTCTGCTCCGGCGGCGGAAACACTGCAATGATGCGCTGGATGGTTTCCGTAGCGTCCAAAGTGTGCAACGTCGAAAGCACCAGGTGGCCGGTTTCGGCGGCGAGCAGCGCGGTCGAAATAGTCTCCAGATCGCGCATTTCGCCGACCAGAATCACATCGGGGTCTTGGCGCAGCGCGGCGCGAAGAGCTGTCGAAAACGACGCGGTATCGACTTCCACTTCGCGCTGATTGATGAATCCTTTTTTGTCGCGGTGCAAATATTCGATCGGGTCTTCGATGGTGATGATGTGTTCCGGCCGCAGGGAATTGACGCGGTCGATCATTGCGGCCAGCGTCGTGGACTTGCCGGAACCGGTGGTCCCGGTGCAGAGAATCAGGCCGCGCTGCTCCTCGCAAACCTGAGCGATCACGCGAGGCAATTCGAGTTCCTCAATGGTGCGAATTTTAGTCGGAATAACGCGCAGAACCATTCCGACGTTGCCGCGCTGCTGGAATACGTTGACGCGGAACCGGCCCAGGCCGGCGACGCCGTATGCCATATCCAGCTCGGCCGTCTCCTTGAATTTCTGCTTTTGCCGGTTGGTCATCATGCTGAAGGCCATCGACAGCATCTCTTCCGGAGTAATCCGCGGCACGTCCGCTACCGGCGAGAGCACGCCGTCAACGCGAAGATAGGGATGGTTTCCGACTTTCAGGTGCAAGTCGGAGGACTTGTTTTCGACGGCGCGGCGCAAGAGATCGTCGATCGCAATTGCCATGTAGGAAAGTCCTCAATTTCAATTTCGATGGATTCAAGCCACGCTAACACGCGGGTTGGACGCTCACAACAATTCCAGAGCAGGCGATTTCTAGGGGAGCAACGGGCCTTCGCTAATGGTGGTCAGCTACGGGTTCGCGATCTTCGGCATTGTGAGTGTGATCCCGATGGCTGCGATTCTCAGGGGGTTGGTCGCGAAGGAACAAACGGTCGTAGATGATAGCTGCGAGTACGCCTCCGAATAGCGGCCCAATCCAGTACACACCATGATTCTCCCAGTGGCGGGTAGCGATCGCCGGCCCAAACGTGCGCACCGGATTCATCGAGCCGCCCGTAAAAGGGGCTGCAACCAGAACACCGGCAGTCACAATGAGTCCCGCCACGAGACCAGACAGTATCTGAAGCGCTCGCTTCGCGTCAATCGCCGTCGCGAAAATCACGAAAACGAGGGAAAAAGTCAAAACGGCTTCCATGCCCATAGCCTGTCCGCGAGTGATATCGGGCGAAAGATCAGGCGTGATCGAACCGAGGACGCGCGTGCGCCAGCCCGCGTTTGGAATCAGCGCGATAAGTAGATAGGCCGCCGACATGCTTCCCAAAATTTGTGCGATCCAACAACTCATGGCCTGCAGGGTGCTTATGCGCCGAGTGACCCACAGCCCCAGCGCGACCGCCGGATTGAAATAGCCGCTCGAACTGTGCCCGAGCGCCGATACCATCACCGCGTACGCCAAACCGTATGCCAGCGCAATTCCAACGACGCCCAGCTTAGCTTGGCCAGACGCGGCGAGATATTCGTCCGCGCAGACCGATCCCGCCGCAATGAAAATAATTGCGAACGTCCCCACGAACTCAGCGGCGAATTTCTGGGCGAATCTATGCATGCGTTTCCGTTTGTGTGGCGGGGTAGCGCGCGAGGGCGCACGAACGGGGCGAATTTTACTGGAATGGACCGAGGGAGTCAAAACGCCGCGCAAGCCGTGGAGCGCTAGGCGGCGATGCGCTGCAATCTAGCGAACGGCTGCGCCGCTCGGGACACCCACGGGCGTTAGCCAGCCGTGGCGATCCGCGCTTTTGCCGGCGACGATGCCGAAAAATTCTTCCTGGATTCGCTTGGTGATGGGACCGCGAACGCCGGAGCCCACCTTGATCCGATCGACGGACCGAAGCGGCGTGATCTCGGCGGCCGTGCCGGTAAAGAACACTTCGTCCGCGACGTAAAGCATCTCGCGCGGAATCATCTGCTCCGCCACAGGAATGGCGAGGTCGCGGCACAGCGTCATGATTGTGTTTCGCGTGATCCCCGGCAGAGAAGAATTGGCAAGCGGGGGCGTGGTCAGCGTGCCATTCATCACCACAAAAATGTTTTCGCCCGAACCTTCGCTCACGTGACCATTCACGTCGAGAGCGATGCCCTCGGCGTAGCCGTTGATCTTCGCTTCCATTTTGATGAGCTGCGAATTCATGTAATTGGCGGCCGCTTTGGCCATCTGCGGCAGTGTGTTGGGCGCCGGACGATTCCAGGAACTGACGCACACGTCCACGCCTTCCTTCAGTGCTTCCGCGCCCAAATACTTGCCCCAATCCCAGCACGCCAAATACAAATCCACGGGGCAAGTGCGCGGATCGACGCCCACATCTTCGTAACCTCTCAAAACGATTGGCCGGATGTAGCAGGCATTCAGTCCGTTGGTTCGCACCAGGTCGAGCACGGCCTGGCAAAGCGCGTCCACGCTGTACGCGACGTCCATGCGATAAATATGCGCGGAGTTCACTAGCCTTTGCATATGCTCCGTCAGGCGGAACACGGCTGGGCCGGTCACAGTGTCGTAGCAGCGCAGCCCCTCGAAAACCGCCGAGCCGTAGCTCACCACGTGCGAAAGTACATGAATTTTCGCGTCGTCCCACGGGATGAACTTGCCGTTGCACCAGATCTTGTCGGTTTTTGGGAGCGTCATTGCCTGTCTCCAAAACGCATAAAGCAGCTTTATGCTCAGCGTAAGCAAAAGTATAGCATAGGGATTTTCTCGGCCTTGACGAACGCTTCCGTGCGTGTAACGTGCTAATCGCGGCCAATTTGGACGCCAGCCGCGCTCTAGTCGGAGTGGTCGTCCGCTTCAACCACCGCGGCGGCCGCGAAGCCCGAAATTCGGCCCCAGGCGCTGGTTCGCCAATTGTCCGTGATCTCTTTGGCCAGAATAAACGGCGGAACCTCCATGTAGAGGTGGCGCGATAGGCCGTGCAGATACGGTTCGTACATTTGGCGCAACTCGGCAAGCTTCTCGGCCGATGCATCCCGCTCGTGCAGTCGGAAGCCCGATTGTTCGATCTGCGCGCGTAAGCGATCAAAATCGGATGCCGCGAGCCGCTCGAACCCCATGCTATGCGGCGGAGTCCGGAAAAGTTGCGCTAAGTCCACCACTGTGTGCCGGCACATCGCGAAAGTCAGGCGTGCTTGCCGAAGCTCCACGTCCGCCACGCAAGAAATCAGCAACGCGGTAAGGTCCAGGATCGCCGAGAGGGCGGAAAGCCACGATTCGTTGTTGTGCTGCGAACGAAAGTACGCGACCGCGGGATATGAGATGTGGCTTTCCATGATTTCAGCGGACGAGCGTTCCCAGTCGCGCAAAAGTTGGCGCAATGATTCGATTCCGTTCGGACCGGCGTGGCGGCGCAAAAGTTCTCCGGCGGTTGGCGGAGATCCGGCGCGGGCATCGAGCAGCACGATGTTCACTTCTCTGCGCGAAAACGCCTGATAGATCACCGGCAAATAGCTCAGCACCAGCGCCAGAAATCCGAAACCTAGTCCGCTTTCAATAACCACAAGGGTCCGTCCGGACGCGGTATGCGGTACAACGTCCCCGATTCCCAGCGTGAACAAAGTCGTGCCGCTCAAATAAACCGCGGCGCTCAGCGTATGAGCCCAGCCGTTCAGCGTTGACTCTCCGTAAAGGATCAGCCCGAAGCCGGCGATCAATCCGATGGCCCAAAAAATGAAAAGGAACAGCAGCGACAGAGGACCGTAAAAACTCAGAAAGGTTTCGCGGCGCGAAATCTTGCCAATGTTGCGCGCGATCAACTTCCACACAGCCCATGTTGATCTGTAGAAAACCGCCGTCAGGCGAAACCGGCGCGTGACGCGGCGCGGCAGTACGACCGTTTCAAACGCCTCCCAAAGCACCGTCAAGATGATCAGCGCACCGATCGCGATCGCCCAAATCATCTTCGCTGCCTCGTGTGAGCGTTCCGCGACACTATGACCTCTCTAATTGCCTTGTCCTGGCGTGAGCGTGTTTAGGGGGAATTAGAACGATTTTGCCGTAAGCGCCCGCTTCCATCACCGCTACGTGGGCGCGAGCCGCGTCTGCCAGCGGAATCTCCTGGCCAATCACAGGCCGAAGCGTCTTATTTTCGAGACCGGCTACCAGCGCCGAATGAATGCTGAATAAATCCTCTGGCGAGGCGTTCCACAAGCTCATACCTAGAATCGAGCCGTCGCGCATCATGATGTCGCGCGGATTGATTTCGATTGTGCCCCGGTTGCCGATCACAACCGCTCGCCCCTTAGGCGCCAGAATGCCCAAATCTTTGGCCAGATTCACGTTTGCCAGCATTTCCAGTATCACGTCGAAGCCGCGCCCACCGGTTAGGGCCAGAGCCTGCTCGAAATGATTGGGAGCCGTGTGATCGAGCACTTCGTTCGCGCCCTCAGCCAGCGCCAGCTTCTTGCCGCGCTCGGAGCCTGCGGTGCCGATCACGCGCAGCCCTGCCGCGCGTGCGAGTTGAACCGCCGCTGTTCCGACGCCGCCCGTCGCGCCATGCACCAGAATGGTTTCGCCAGGCCGTGCCTGTGCGCGATGAAAAAGTCCACGATAGGCCGTTGCGTAAGGAACGTGCACGGCAGCGCCTTGCGAAAAAGACGCATTCGCCGGGAGTGGGAAAAGGCTCCGTTCCTCGCAAAGCGCTTGCTCGGCATACGTCCCGCTCAGGCTTCCGGCGGTATACACTCGGTCGCCGGCCTTGAAGCGTTTGACGCCTTCTCCCACTGCATCGACCGTGCCTGCTCCGTCTGTTCCCGGAGTGTAAGGCAAAGTTGGTTTTCTTGGGTAAGTCCCCGCGCGCATGTAGGTGTCAACCGGATTCACGCCGGCCGCGCGCATGCGGACTACCACTTCACCTCGGCCTGGCTTTAGATCTCCGATGTCCCGCAGGCGGAGATTTTCCGGGCCTCCGAATTCTTCCACTCGAATCGCCTTCATCGAAAACCCCCGTTCGCAGGCTAGAGGTTACACCTGCGGTTCGATGTCCACAGCATGATATAGGATTCAGGCGCGAAACAGGCGGGCCAGAGGGTGTTACTTGTGGCCCGGCAAAAAGCCTGCCATCTGGCTGCTCAAGGCGTGATAGTTCCGATTGATTTGCTTCAGTCGTACGCCGGTATAGTTTTCCCAGACTCCGAAAATAATGAACGGCACCAGTGCCGCCACAGCCCACACTTTGGCGCGGCGCGGCGCCTTGGCTTCCGGCTCCCAGCGGAACAGTTGCCGCGAAATCTCGTAGGCCACCCAAAGTCCCAGTGCCAACGCGACGATATCCGTCACGAGTTCACGCAAGCTGGCCATGTTTGTCGCTGAGGATTCCAGCCCGGTGGCCAGATACGTCGCTGGAATAAACAGCGCCACCCGCTGAAGCCAGCCGGGGAAAAGCGCCAAGGGGATCGTGGCGCCGGAAAGAAAGAGAAATCCCATCCAGATCAGGTTGTTGATCATCTGCGTCTCTTGCATCGTGTTCGTTACGCTGGCGATGATTAGGCCGAACGCCGAAAAAGCGGCCGATCCAAGCGTCACCAGAACGAATATCGCCCACAAGTTTCCCCACGACCGCATATGGAACGCATAACGGCACACCACAATCTCGATCACCATTATGGGAAGCGTCAGAAAATAGCTCGAAATGATGCTCGACGAAAGCATGTCGCTGGCTTTCACCGGAGCGAGGCGGAAACGGCGTAACACGCCATGCTCGCGGAACGTGACCAATTGCACGCTCAGGCCCCAGAAGCTGCCAATCACCGTCAGCGTTAGAATCGCGCCCAATACGTAGGCGGTCCAACCGGCGGAGCCTTTCGTGAAAAACCCAACTCCACCGAAAAGAAACAACAGCGGCATGAAGAAGCTAAAGAAAAAGAACGCGCGATTTCGCATGGCCAGCCGCATACGCATTTTCGTCAACGTCCAGGTCGTGCTCACACCCTACTCCTTACACTAAGCTCGGTCACTCGCGCAGACGCCGGCCCGTCAGCTCGATGAACACATCCTCAAGCGACGGCGAAAACATCTCCAAACTCTGCAACTCATTGTTTTCCAGTTGAAGCTGCTTCACGAGCGCCACGATCGTCTGCGGCGGCTGCGCTGAGTGCAGCACGTACGTGCCATCAAACTCTCGGCTGTCAGCAACGCCTTCTAGCCGCCCCAGAATACCGTCGATCACCGGCCGCGTTAGGCGCACCTCGATCCTCGTGGTTCCGGCAGCTCTATGCTTCAGTTCGCGTGGCGTTCCGGTCGTGATCACTTTGCCGTGATCGACGATGGCAACTCGGTCGCAAAGCCGCTCCGCTTCCTCAATGTAATGCGTCGTAAGCAAGACGGTTTTGTTTTCGCGTTTCAGATGTTCGATGATGTCGTAAATTTCCCGGCGTACCTGAGGATCGAGCCCGGCCGTCGGCTCATCGAGGAAGACGACCTGCGGATCGTTCACCAGCGCCATCGCGAGCGCCAATCGCTGCTTCTGCCCGCCGGAAAGATGGCTGCAGTAGGCCGACTGCTTTTCTTTGAGCTGAAATTGCTCGAGGAGCTTGTTTGTATCCGCGCGCTGTTTATAAAACTTCGCGAATAGCTCGATCGCTTCCTTGACGCGCAACTTGTCGGGAAGGGAAGTGGACTGCAACACCGCGCCTACGTTCTGCTTGAACTCGTTGCCGCTCGTTTGCGGATCGAGCCCGCAGACGCGCACTAGCCCGCTATCTGGCGTACGGAGGCCCTCCAAAATCTCGACTGTGGAAGTTTTCCCCGCGCCGTTAGGCCCAAGCAGCCCGAATACCTCGCCAGCCTCAACCGAAAAACTCACGCCCCGCACTGCTTGCACGGCCCCGTAATTTTTATAGAGATCTACAACCTGAATGATTGCGTTGCCCACAGACAGTATTCCTTCGTAAGACGAACACCCATCTATATCACAATCTCAACGTCAGTGCGAATCAACGTCTCCGCGCTAATTTCGACTGCCGCGCGCGCTTTCGCTTCGCCCGCTGCTTCCATCCGTACGCGTTCATATCGATTCGCCCGAAATCCATGCGCACCCCTTCGGATTCCAAGAGCCGCCGTTGTAGCGACCCATGCGGCTCGGGAATCAACAGCCGTCCTCCCGCGCCAACCACTCGGTGCCACGGGATGCCTTTGCCGCTCGGGCACGCCGCCATTGCGTAACCGACAGCCCGTGCCCCGCCGCGAAGCCGCAGCTTCTTCGCCAATTCGCCGTAGGTTGTGACGCGCCCCTGCGGAATCTTTTTGATCAGCCGATACACGGGTTCCCAAGACATGCCCGCATCTCCCGAATTCTTGCCCGCGACTTTCTAATTCTTCGAATCCTTAACGTCAAAAGATACGGTCGTGAAGCCGCGCAACTCGAAGCAGCTTGCCGGCTCGCGCCGGCATCAAATAAGTATCACCGAAATAGGGTGTTGCTGTGTCGTTTCTCCGGCTAGAGAGCGCTCTGCTACTGTACGCCACGCTGCCAAGGCCACGTTCCGCGCGAGTAATAACCGTTACGAAGCAACCCTGCGGCTTTCGATGCATCAAACTATTGACGGTGTAGTGGACGATACGTACACTACGGGCTGGCTGTCGCAGAGCCCGCCCGGTTAAGGAGGCGGTGGTGGCTTTCGTTCGGCGCAAGGGGAACTCCTACTATCTCGTTCACAACGTCCGCCGCGATGGGAAGGTGCAGCAGTTGCATCTTGCCCGGCTCGGCGAACGGCCACGCATCACTGATGATGTGGTGCGCAAGGTCTCGCGGAATCATCCTTTCCTCGATCTCGACTGGTCTGAGCTGCGCGAGCAGGTCAACAGTCGAGTCGAGCTGTTCGATATCCAGTCGCCGTACGTGCAGAACTTGATGCATTCACTCCGAAGTTTAAATTTGGACCTGGCCGATCTTTCGCCGCCGCTCTTGACGGTGACGGATCGCGCCGATTCTAGCCGTGAACTCGTGACCCAACTTCGGTTGCTGCGGTCCACGCTCGACGTGAAACTCGATCAGTTCGAGCGTGCTGTGCCGCATACCGCGGGAGGCGCACGCAGGTTCCGGTAGGGGGAGCACGACCATGGGCGCGCAAGCAATGCAACTGGATCCGACGCTGCGAAGCGTCGAGTCTCGGGATTTCGAGGGGGGATTGCGGCGGAAGATCGTGGGTCAGGACGAGGCGGTGCAAGCCGTCGTCGATCTTTACCAGGTGTTCCGTGCGGGCTTGAACTCGCCGGGCCGTCCGGTGGGCAACCTGCTGTTTTTGGGCCCGACCGGCGCCGGCAAGACGCGCGTGGTGGAAGCCACGGCGGAAGTGCTGTTCGGCGATCCGCGGGCGGTTATCAAGGTGGATTGCGCCGAATTTCAGCACTCGCACGAGATCGCCAAGCTGATCGGCTCGCCTCCAGGATACCTAGGGCACCGCGAGACGCACCCGCTGATCACGCAGGAGGCGCTCGCCCAATTTCACACCGACAAGTTGAAGATCAGCTTTTTACTGTTTGATGAAATCGAGAAGGCGTCGGACGCGCTCTGGCAGTTGCTGCTCGGGATTCTGGACAAGGCCACGCTCACGCTCGGCGACAACCGGCGCGTGGATTTGTCGCAGACCATGATCTTCATGACCTCGAATCTGGGCGGCGGCGAAATCACCGAGTTAATGACCGGCAGCATGGGTTTCGCGCCGGAAGTGCCAGCGGACACACGGCCGCGGCTGGACGAAAAAGTCGGCCGCACCGCGACGGAAGCGGCAAAGCGGAAGTTTGCGCCGGAGTTCATGAATCGCATCGACAAGGTGGTCGTTTTCCATCCCCTGCGCTCCGAACAGCTCGAGCAGATTCTGGAAATCGAGCTGGGAATGGTGCAGCAGCGAGTGCTCGAAACGGCCAAGGGCCGGTTTCTCTTCCGGGTTACTTCGGCGGCCCGCGAGTTTCTGCTGAAGGAAGGGACGGACTTGAAGTACGGGGCGCGTCACTTGAAGCGCGCGATCGAGCGGCATGTCGTCTATCCGCTGGCTAACCTGCTGGCGACGGATCAAGTGGCGCTGGGCGATGTGATCTCGATCGATTGGGACGGCGTTTCGAACGGGCTGACCTTTGCGAAGGAAGCCGAAGGCGCTCTCGTCCCGATGCCCGCTCCGGATATCGCGGCCGTTGCTATTGCCGCGGCCGCGCAGACGGGCGGGCGCGAGCTGTCCTATCCGGCGGCGCTTACTGCGGGCGCGGAAATCCCGCTTGAGCGAACGATCACTTCCGCTGAGCCGAACGCGACGGAAAAAGCGAAGATCGACAAACCGTCTCGTTGAGAACCGGCACTCTAATCGACAAACATTGGGGCGCGGCCTAAAAGCCGCGCCTTTATTTTTTTAGCCGCTCAGGACACAGCTTGAAGCCAACGTTATTTCGCCAGGTCTTTTGTATAGGCTTCGTACGATTTCGCGTCCATCAGCGCCACAACTTCCGGGGGATCGCTCAACCGAACCTTCAGCAACCATCCCGCCCCGTACGGCTCCTTGTTGACTAGCTCCGGAGAATTCACCAGCGCACTGTCGATTTCGGTCACCTCGCCTGAAACCGGCGTAGAAAGGTCGTTCACGGCCTTCGCGGATTCAACCGACCCGAATGTCTCGCCTTTCTTCAGTTGCGCGCCAATCTTAGGCAGTTCCACGAAAATTACGTCGCCAAGCTGCTCTTGGCCGTAATCCGTGATCCCGATGGCCGCAATCGGGCCCTGGACGGAAATCCACTCGTGCTGCGTCGTGTAGCGGTAATCTACTGGATCGTGCGCCATTTCTGGACCTCCGATCGCGGTAGCTTTACACCAATCAAGCCCGCCAAAGCATAAAACGCCGCCATTACGATTAGAATAGCCCTTTGTGCGGCCTCGTGGTTTTGCGCACGTCCGCGCGCCGATAGGCTTGTCGCGGTCCGTGGCCTGGCCTACCATGGTGCTAGGCAGCGACCCGGCGGAGGGGCAGCTTAATGACAACCGTCTGCTCGCAGTGCGATCAACCCGAATCGAAGTGTACGTGCCAGAAGTATTGTTGCTTCTGCCAGGCTCAGGACGATATTCGGCTCTGCGTGGATGGGCTCTACTACTGTCCGGAATGCCGCGAAGCGTGTGATGTCCGAGTCGCTGACGATGAACGCTCATCCTGAGGGGGTATTGCACATCGAGTGCAAGCTTGACGGCGATCCGCGTCTGATTGCCGGCGCGGCCATCATCGTGGTTCACGTAGCCCGCCGCGCCGGAATGGCGGATCAGGACGCGTCCGAAATCGGCGATGCAACCAACGAAGCCTGCAACGCAATGCTTCAAACCCTCCAAGCAGCGGGTAGCTCCCGCGCCATTCTTTTGGCCGCCGACGATCTTGCTAATCGCATCGAGGTGACGGTCGAGCCGGTGCCGAATGGTTCCGGCGCACACCCGCTATCGTCCGACGAGTCCCGCCACTTGGCCGACCGAATCCGGCAAATAGCAAAATCTTCGGCTGACGGCTCCAACGTCGAGCTCCACGACGGATCCCCTCGCATAACCCTGTTGAAAAACTGCGGCGCCGCCAAACGCCCATTTGCGATTTGACGGTTTTCATTCGCAATATTTGTGGCAGATCACAAATTGCGTTTTTTTGCGCGATTACATCGGGACAGCGAAGGCTTTCGTCCGAATTAAAGACACTAATTGATCTTGGCTCACCGCGGCGTCCACCTTGAGCCGGTCGCCGCTTGGCGTTACCTGCACTTGGCTTAGGGCGCTAGCGAGGTCCGGCTTGGACTGCGCGTCTTGGTAACGCTCCAGCATCAACGCGCCTTGGAGTCCTGCGGCAAGCAGGTTGGCATCATCCGGGGAACTGCACACGGCTTGAAACTGCGCGTCCACGCCGCTGTCTGCCTGAATGTCGATGGTCATGGCTTTCATGCGATTGATAATCGGCGCCGCCTGCGGAAACTGCGCTGCCTGTGGAATCAGCTGATGAATGGCCAAATGAGTGTAGCTTTTGTCGAGCACCGCCCAAATGATTCCGTTGCCGTTAGCTTCGCTGATCAGTGGAGCAAGCTGGCTGTTGTCGAGCAGACTCTGTGCCGCGCCATTGCGCACGTCGATCAGTTGCTGTAATGCCGCTCGCTGGCCAAACGCGGCCGTATTGGCGTCGATAAAAGTGAAGAGGATGTCATTCGGGCCGGTCCCGCTGCCGTAGGCGTAAAGATTGTATCCGCCGATCGTGATCATCGGGAGCTTTTGCTGTTTGAAGCGGTCTTCACTCGCGCTCGGAGTGAACGATCCCAGAGCAACCCCTACGATCTGTTCTCCGCCATCCTTTGGGCTTCGAATTGCGGCCCAAGCGAGATCATCCACCTGCGTGTTCGGGTCCACGCCGGCAGAAATCAAGAATTGTTCGAATTGCCGGAAGCGGCTCGGCAGCAACTGCTCGCGAAGCTGCGGAAACCAGGAATATTGCCGCGCGGATTTCATATCCGCGTACGCGAACTCACCTACGTTCTGGGGAAACATCCCGATCACCCCAGTGCTCAGCGCGCCCGCGAACGCCGGCCGCGATGTGGCCGTGCTCCCAAGCAGCAAAGCTCCAGCTATTAAAAGCGCGGTCGCAAAACCACGAATTCGCTCTTTCATAAAATCCTCAAACTCCTTGTTGTAAGTCTCATTTTCCCGCGCTCACGCGTGCTTCATTCACGCGCGCCGCGATCGTGCGGGCCTCGGATCGGGCGCGCTCCGCAAACCCGAGATCCTCGATCCCCTCCAGGTTGACTTCCACGTTTTCCACCGCGCCGCGAACGGCGACCGACGCCATCATTCGCCCCACATGAACGTCAGATAACATCGATGGGCTCGACATCTCCTCCAGTTGCCCGAGCATTTCGAATATGTCAGCCGAACGGCGGGCAATCTCCAGCGGCACTTCCACCGCGCGCTGCAGCGCGTTCTGCACGGCTTTGCCGCGCGCTTCCCGCTCGCGTCCGGACTCGCGGGGCAGTTTTCGCGCGGTCATCAGCGCCTCGTATGCCGCGGCGTCGCGGTCGATCGCGTCCGGCAAATCGCGAACGGCGATCTGAAACTCTTCAAGCATTCTCTCAAGGCGCGCCGAGTACGCTGCTTGCGATTTGCTGCGGCTCGAAATTCCGGCGACCATCTGGCCGAGCCCGGCTGCCAGAGTTCCCGCAAGCGCGGCCACTGACCCGCCGGCCGGAGCGGATGTCGGTGCGGCCACGGCGGCGATGAAAGACTCTACCTTCGCGGCGAGGCTCTCCGTGCGCGCGGCGGCTCCGGCCGCCAAGGCGTCTTCCAGGCGTTTTTCGAGCACGTGCGAGGTCGTAAAATTCTCGAACTGCAAGAAATGTTCTGCGGCCATGTCGATGGCGCGCCGTGGAATCAGCCCGATGAGCTCGCTGCTCGCAATCGACGTGCCATAGCGTTTGGCTTCGCGTTTCACCATTTCGAACACGCGATGCAGCGGCGTCTGCTCGAAATCCGTCAGGTTCATCGACACCTGCGCCAGGTTGCGCGCATCCAGGTAAACGCCCATGGCCTTTACGTAACGCAGCCCCCCGCTCGAGAACCTCACTGACTTGGCGATCTTTTTGGCGATGTCAACGTCGCGCGTATTGAGGAGAATGTTGTAAGCGATCAGGAACTTGCGCGCGCCAACCACGGTCGCGCCGGCGGTAGGGTGCAGCGCCCTCTCGCCGATATCCGGAGCGCGGTCGGGATTGCTCGCCACTTCCTGAAGCAGTCCTTCAAACTGGCCGCGGCGAATATTTTCCAGATTCACGCGTTCGGGGCGCTGCGCAGCTGCTTCGTAGAAATAAACGGGAATGCGATACCGCTTCCAGATTTCAGCCCCAGCCAATTTCGCCAGCGCGACGCAATCCTGGAGCGTCACTCCTTCGAGCGGAACGAATGGGAGGACGTCGATGGCGCCGATTCGCGGATGCACTCCAGCTTGCTTCGTCAGATCGATCAATTCGGCGGCCTTGCCGGCTGCGCGAATGGCTGCTTCCAGCACGATATCCGGCTCGCCCGCGATCGTCACCACGCTTCGATTGTGGTCCGCGTCGCTTTCGTGAGCCAGCACCAGCACGCCCGGAACCGTTCGCATGGCGGCGGCGATGGCCTCTATCTTGGCACGATCTCGGCCTTCGGAAAAATTGGGAACGCATTCAACCAGGCGTCGCATGGGTCAGGGCTTCTTGGGGTGGATTACCACTCCGCGCTTCATCGTCATGCTGCAAAGATTCACGCCAAAATGATACGGAATTTCGCGATGGTCGGCCACGTCGAACGCGGCGAGATCGGCGTATTTGCCAACCTCTATGGAGCCTGCGCGGTCGTGGACGCGCAGCGAATAAGCGGGATTGATCGTGGCCGCGGAAATGGCCTCTGCCGGCGTCATGCGTAGTTGGCTGCAAGCAAGAGACAGGATCATTGGCATGCTAACCGTGGGGCTGGTGCCGGGATTAAAGTCCGTGGCGAGCGCGACCACCGCGCCGCTATCGAGCAAGGGGCGCGCCGGAGCGCGCTGCGGCAAGCCCAAATGAAAATTGCAGCCTGGAAGCAGCGTGCAGACCACGTTTGAAAGCGCGAGCGCCCTCGCATCGGAATCCCTGATGTGGTCGAGGTGGTCGGCGCTGGCCGCTTGCAGCTCGATGGCGAGGCTGGCCGCGCCGGTCCGCTCGAATTGCGCCGCGTGAATACGCGGAACAAGCCCGCAGGCGCGGGCGGCTTTAAGAATTCGGCGCGCCTGCGGCAGCGTGAACGCTCCGCGGTCGCAATAGACGTCGCAGAATTCCGCAAGCCCGGCCGTTGCGACAGACGGGATCCACCGGCGGACCAGCAAATCAACGTACTCGGCCGGCCTCCGGCGGTATTCGGGCGGGACCACGTGTGCCCCGAGAAACGTGCGAACGATATCGAGCGGCTGATCCTGATGAAGAGCGTCGAGCAGATGAAGAATCTTTGCCTCGCCTCGCCAATCGAGGCCATAGCCGCTTTTTGCTTCGATAGTCGTGGTGCCATGGCGCGCGAATTTTTCGAGGTATGACGAAGCGCGAGCCGCAAGCCCGCGCGGCGATGCCTTGCGCAGCGCATTGACGGTCGAGAGGATTCCGCCGCCGTTGCGGGCGATCTCTTCGTACGATTTTCCAGCGATGCGCTGTTCGTACTCGTCCACGCGGCTTTCCGGAAAAACGAGGTGGGTGTGCGAATCGACGAAGCCGGGAAGAACCACTCGGCCGCCGAGGTCAAGTTTGTCGGCGTGGCGCGCCTCGCGGAGCGCTTCGACGCGGCGGCGCGGTCCGACGGCCGCGATGCGGTCGCCGCGGATAAAGATAGCGCCGTCGCGGATGACGCCGAGGTCGCGCATCGCCGGACCGCGGCGTGGAACGGGTCCGCGGAGCGTGAGCAACTCGGCGCAGGCGGTGACGAGCAATTCGGACACGTTGATTGGCGAGATAGTAACTCGGCTGGAGGCAAAACGCCACAGCTTCTCTGAAATTCACCGAATCGGTGCGCTGGGCCGTTGGTCACGATTCGCGGCCTGACATGGGGATTTTGATGCCGGATTTTTTCGCGAAGGCGATTGCTTCGGGATAGCCGGCGTCCGCGTGGCGCGCCACGCCGATTCCCGGATCGTTCGTGAGTACGCGCTCGATGCGGGCGGCCATTTCCTTACTGCCGTCCGCGACGAGCACCTGTCCGGCATGCTGCGCGTAGCCGATTCCCACGCCGCCGCCATTATGGATGGAAACCCAGCTCGCGCCGCTGGCGGTATTGAGCAGGGCGTTCAGAAACGGCCAGTCGGCGACGGCGTCCGATCCGTCGCGCATCGATTCGGTTTCACGGTAGGGCGATGCCACCGATCCGCAATCGAGATGGTCGCCTCCAATCACGATCGGCGCTTTCAATTCGCCCCGCGCGACGAGGTCGTTGAGGGCAAGGCCAAATTTATCGCGTTCGCCGTAACCGAGCCAGCAGATGCGTGCGGGAAGGCCCTGAAACCGGACACGCTTTTGCGCCAGCCGGATCCAGCGGCAGAGAATTTCATTGTCGGGAAACATTTCGAGCACGAGTTGATCCGTGCGGCGAATGTCCGAAGGCTCGCCCGATAGAGCGGCCCAGCGAAATGGTCCCCGCCCTTCGCAAAAGAGCGGGCGGATGTAGGCCGGCACGAACCCGGGAAAATCGTAGGCGTTTTTGACGCCTTGCTCGAATGCGAACGTCCGAATGTTGTTCCCGTAGTCGAAGGTGACCGCGCCAAGCTTTTGGAGCGCGAGCATTCCCTCCACATGGGTTGCGATCGATTCGAGCGAGCGTTTCCGGTAGGTTTCCGGGTCGGATTTGCGCAGCTCGGCGGCCTGCTCGACGCTCAAATTTTGCGGAATGTAGCCGCCGACGGGATCGTGCGCGCTGGTTTGATCTGTGAGCAGGTCAGGAACAACGCCGCGGCGCGCCAGCGCCGGAATTACGTCCGCGCAGTTAGCGACCAGTCCCACGGAAACGGCTTCGCGCTTCCGAACCGCGTTTTTCAGAATGCGCAGCGCTTCATCGAGATCGTTCACCATCACGTCGCAATAGCCGGTCTTAACGCGGCGCTTGATGCGCTCGGGATCGACGTCGATGCCGAGAAAAGCGGCGCCGTTGAGCGTCGCGGCCAGGGGCTGCGCGCCTCCCATTCCGCCCATTCCACCACTGACGATGAGCTTGCCCGAGAGATCGCCGCCGAAGTGCCGCCGGCCGGCTGCCGCAAACGTCTCGTACGTTCCCTGCAAGATGCCCTGCGACCCGATATAAATCCAGCTGCCGGCGGTCATCTGGCCGTACATCATCAGACCGGCGCGGTCGAGCTCGTCGAAATGCCGCCAATCATTCCAATGGCCAACTAGGTTGGAGTTGGCGATCAGGACGCGAGGCGCGTAGGAGTGCGTCCGGACGACGCCGACAGGCTTCCCGGACTGAATCAGCAGGGTTTCGTCATTTTCAAGAACACGCAAGCAATCGACGATGGCGTGGAAGCAATTCCAGTTGCGAGCAGCCTTGCCGCGGCCGCCATAGACGATCAGATCTTCCGGCTTTTCAGCGACTTCGGGATCGAGGTTGTTCATCAGCATCCGAAGCGCACCCTCCTGCTGCCAACCCTTGCAGGAGATGGATGGGCCGCGCGGCGCACGAACGGGATGGTAAATCGCATCTTCCGCCACGGTTTTGGTCATGGCAGGGGCCTCGGCGACGTGAATTCGCGACGTGGAGTGTGCCGGATAGAACGGTATGCGATGCTTTGTTTTCTGTGACTTACGTGTGTTTCTACTCGTTTGAGTGTCTCGGGTAGATTGCGAAGCGGGACTGATGCGCGCGTCACGAAAAGCCCAGGGCGTCTTCGCCCCGCCGACGCCGTGCCCGCCGCCATCACATCCTCCCCCCTCCGCACTTAGCTACAAGGCAGCTCTGCTACCACCATAACACAGGATGCAAATCGCGGCGGCGGGCGCGTAGCCCATTCCGTTCGTCGGAGCGCCACTGCTGGCACAAAAAGCGAATAAATAGCGAATACAGAAGCGTTGTAACGTCGTCCTCATGGAGGGCGACAAAGCGACCATCTGGCGGACTGTTAAGCTGCGGCTTTTGAGCAAAATTGGTGCCACTTTGCCAGTCGGGATCGAAGCGCAGGCCGCTGATCCCGCACAACGAAGGGGCGCTCTTGGGTTATAAGGGTGCGTGCTTCCGTGCTCACGCAAGAACAAACTAGAACGCCGCTACGGCCTCGGCCACCTGCACTTCATCACCTGTAGCTGTTACCGCAGACTGCCATTCTTCGCTTCCGAGCCCCGCCGCGACCTCTTCTTGAAAATTCTGCGCGAGGTGCGCGACCGCTACGATTTTGCGCTGCTCGGCTA
>JASHPG010000225.1 GCA_030038275.1 Candidatus Acidiferrales bacterium
CGCGTTCCGCTCGCGGGCACAAAATCGCACGCGGTCCTCACCGACCTCGAGCAGAAAACGGCGAAGGTGCTCGACCTCAGCTACGGCGGCGTGGCGCTCCAGTTTGACCGCCCGGAAGATCTCCCGCAGCAATTTAACGCCGTGCTGCACGTCCCGATTCTCCCGCCCGTCCGGGTGGTTTTGCGCAAAACGTACGCGGTGCCGGTCGAGGGCGGACACACGCGCGTCGGCTGCGCGTTCGTTTCGTAGGAATTTCCCTCACCCCAAGGTAGCTATTCGCGCACTCCCAGTTTTCCAAGGGCGCTGCGCTTGGCAAGCCCGCCGACGCGCGCTAGTATGGTTTTTCTGTTCCCGCCTCGCGGACCAAACTGGACGTTCGAAAGCGTATGCTGGGCGCCATCTCCATTTCCACGGCTACTGCCCGCAAACCAGCGGGCCTTGAGGAATGGATGAGCCGCGCCGTTGAGCGCACCGCGAAAACGCGCGATGGCTTCGATGCCGATGACGTTCACGACCTGCGCGTGGCGCTGCGCCGCTGCCGCACCATGGCGGATGCGCTCAGCGAAGTCAATCCCAGTCCCGGCTGGCGCAAGCTGAAAAAAGCAAGTAGCGCGACGTTTCAAGACCTGGGCGAACTGCGCGACGTGCACGTGATGGCCGAATGGACGAAGAAATTCGGTCTGCCCGATGATCCGGTTCGCCGTCACATGCTCAAGCTGCTTTCCGCCAAGGAAGAAAAGTGCCGAGCGGCCGCCGCGAAAGCTCTCGACGATTTCGATCTCAAGGAATGGAAAAAGCTGGCTCGCAAGCTCGGCCCGAAGGCCAGTTTCTTTCCCCTTGGGAGCGTTGTCTTTCAGCGCCTCGCTCTTTCCCACCTCAACGCCGCCGCCGGGCGATATCAGGAGGCGCGGCGGAAACGGAGCGCTGCGGCGTGGCATCGTTTGCGGATCGCGATCAAGCGCTTTCGTTACGTGGTGGACAATTTCCTGCCGCGCAGGTACGAGGTTTGGGCCGAAGGCCTAAAACAAATCCAGGATTTGCTCGGCGAGGTGCACGACTTGGACGTGCTTCGCGCGACGATCCGCGGCGAAGCGTCACACTTTGATTCCGCGGAGTTGGCGGCCTGGTGCAAGAGGATCGATGAAGAGCGGAAATCGCGTCTCGCGGAAGCAAACGCGAAGCTGAAGGGCCCGGAATCGTTGTGGCTGGTGTGGCGCGCGGGGTTGCCGCTCGGCCATTCGCTCACAGCCGCGCCTGCCGCTCGGCGGCAGCGCACCGCCTAACCTGCGTAACGCGCCGACCTCCGAGGCGAATAGAAGGAGAATAAATCTTGCAGCAACTGATGTAAGGTCCCTACACCAAAAAGCGCACTTTTGGCCACGTATGAGGGCGTCGAACTGGGGCTTAGTCGGCAAACGATGACGGGAACGTGCGCTGCAACGCCAGCCGGACAAACGAGCAGGTTTCGTCGCGCATTCGCGCCTCCAACGCAAAGTGAGTACTAGGCAGCTGGCACAGGGGCTAGTCTGCGAGTTCGCGCAGCATCTTCGGAGCGATCATCCAAAGCAGTTCCCAACGGCCTTGCGAGCTCGCTTGTTCCAGGCATGCGGCACCGGCTTTCTTCAGCGTGGTGAACGGCGCCCGCGCTTCCACTAGGTACGCGATCAACTGATCCACGTGCGGCGCATGGCCGAAGCAGGCCACTTCCTTAACGCGAAGCCGGGCGACTTCGCGAAGGGTTTCAGCTGGATTTTCGCCGGGCTTCAGAGATTCGCTTGCGCGGATTTTGTCCGGCGGGAATCCGAGAGCTTCGGCAAAAATTTCGGCTGTCTGGGCGGCGCGAACGTAGGGACTGGTCAAGATCGCGTCCGGCTTCACGCCCAGGTCGCGCAGGCCGAGCGCCGCCGAGCGCGTTTTTTGAATGCCGCGCGCGGTGAGCGGCCGCTCGGAATCGGGAGGGCTCTTGGGATCGGTGCGGTCGATGGCGATGCCGTGGCGTATCAAGTATAGAATCATCGTTCAGGCTACCTGCTCTTTCCGTTGCGCGCGGCGGAATTCCGCCTTCAAGTGGAACTCCCGTTCGAAGAGATCGGACTTGCGCGCCAATCCCGCTAAATCGAGCCGAGTGCCGTCCGCCGCGCGAATGTGAAAAATAGCGCGCCGGCCGGAGATTTGCACATCCACTCCAGCGATTCGCTGTGCGTGGTCCGATTCGAGTTTTTCGGCAATGCGCAAAAGCGAGGTGAGCAGGCGCACTTGGCGGCGGCGTTCGCTATTCAGGGCGGCATACGAGGCATGCTGCACCTGGGGCTCCGACTTGCAATTATGGTAGCGCACCAGCGCCGCAACCACGTCCCTGCGCCAGCCTTTCACGCCGGGAATTTCGCCGTTGCGAACCAGATATTCGCCATGGCGGTGGTGAGCTTTTTTGCTGACGTAGTGGCCGACGTCGTGCAGCAGCGCTCCCGCTTCGAGCAGCAACCGCTCCTCCGAATTCAGTTCATGCAGCGGGCGTAACTGATCGAAGAGCGAAAGCGCCAGCCGGGCGACTTGTTCGGCGTGCTGCTCGTCGTAATGCATCCGGCGGGCGAACCACCTGACGCCGGCTAGAAATTTCGCGGCATGGTCTTTTTCTTCGCCGGATATTGCGCCGCCAGAGTATTGCTCCGCGACGATTTGCAGCAGCAGCCCTTCACGAACGCCCACGCCCGGGACAAGCATCGAGCGCAGGTCGAACCATCTGGCAATGGCGTTGATGACGACGGCCGCGATGCCCAGGACTTCGGCGCGCTCCCTGCGCAAGCGAAACGCGCGCATGCGCCCCGGAATATCGAGAGCGAGCAGCCGCCACATCTGATCTCGTAATAGCCGGGCGCTGATCGTAGGGGTACGCTCGACCGGCATTCCCGCGGCGATCCGCGCCAGAGCCTCGGCATTTCCTCCACACGCGACAGCGACGGCACGCGAAAAGTTGGGAGGGGAGGGCAGCGCGCTGCGCATCAAGGCCATAACGTGATGCTGCAAGCGGCGAGCCCCATCCTCGTCGATTCGCCCCTGAATCGAGTAAGTCTCCATGAGGCGGATCGTTCCCAGTGGAAGAGCGACGCGGCGCTGCAACTCGCCGCGGTCGAAAAAATTCATCTCCAGGCTGCCGCCGCCGAGGTCGAAAATCAGCCGCGGCTGCACGCGGTCGGCGAGCGCCCAATGCACCGCCGCGCAGACGAGCCGGGCTTCTTCTTCGCTACCGATTACTTCCAGCTCGATTCCGGATTTGCGGCGGATGCGTTCGAGCAGCTTGCGGCAATTGCGCGATTCGCGCGCCGCGGCAGTAGCGACGGCGCGATACGCGCTGACGTCGTAACGGTCCATGCGGCCGCGGAAGCGGCGAAAGGCGCGGGCAGCGCGCGCGATAGTTTCGTCGTCGAGCATGCGGCGAGTGAAGGCATTGTGCCCCAGACGGACGGACGCGCGTTCCGTCTCCAGGATTTCGATATTTTCGGAGGAAGTGGCGCGCGCAATGGCCAGCCGGATGGCGTTTGAGCCGGCATCCACCGCCGCCAGTTGGATAGGGGCAGCCAATTTTAACGCCAGAGATGCGCCAGCGCGTGCGATGGACGGTAATGCGTGCTGCGAATGCCCAAATGCCACGCGATCTTCTTGCGCAGCTCGCGATTCACATCGGCCACGCTAGCCTCGCCGTCGATCTCCTGGAACGAGTGGCGCTTCGAGAGATATTCGAATTCGCGCTCGATCATCGATTGATAGCGGATGAACGACTGGAACAGATCATTCGAAAGCGACATGTCCCGGCCCGACTCCCAATAACTGATGGTCTGCGATTTTTTGAATTCGCGGTCGAAGGCCACTTCGGGCCGCACATCAAGCCAGAACGTCAAATCGGGCCGCAGGGCGATTTCGTAAATTCCGTGGAGATAATCGCGGCTGATTCCTCGCACGGCCGATCGCGCGATGAGCGTAAAAATATAACGGTCGGCCAGCACGATCAAGCCGGATCGTAGCGCGGGCAAAATGCGGCGCTCCAGTTGATCGAAGAAATCAGTGCTGTACATCAGAGCCAGGGTCATGCGCGTGACGGCGTTTTCGGCCATCAGCGCGTCGATATCTTCTCCGACCAAGAAGGACCGTCGCAGACCCATCGTTTCGACCGCGAATCCCTCCGATTCGAGCCATTCCGTGAGCAACGAAATCTGCGTGGAGCGGCCGGAACCGTCCGTGCCCTCAACGACAATCAAACTGCCGCTGAGCTCCTCGGGATTGACTCCCGGCAGAGGCGTGCCATAGAAACGCGCCGGGCCGTTGCCATGGCCATTCGGCTTCGCCGCCGATTTTCCGCGCTGTCCGTTGCGGGAGGCCGCGGATTGCGAGTGCGAATTTTTTGCTGACGCCATCAACCGGCCTTTTTTTTGTCGCGTGAGCTACTTCTTTTCTTCGGCGCGAAGCGTTTCAGGTCCACGCGCTCGGCCAGCAGCGCGCGCATCACTTTTTGCAAGCGATTCACGCGTATGGTGCCGTCCATGAGCACGAAACGATCCGTCTCAATCATCTGGTCGTAGTTATTCAGGATGCGATCCTGAAAGATGCGAAAGCTTTCGGCGCGGTCGAGCGACAGACCCAAATCCATGCCCGCTTCATAGAATTTCAGCTTGGGACGCCCGGCGGTAATCCGGTTGACGGCCACATCGAGCGGGGCGCGAAAGTAAAAGGTGATGTCCGGTATGGGGGCGAAGCTGTAAAGGTTGCGAAGCCAGTGCGGGGAACATCCGCGGGCGGCGTCGCGGGCGAAAGCCGTGTAGATGTAACGATCCGCCAGCACCAGGTATCCGCCATGCAGCAGAGGGAGAATCTGGCGCTCGCATCGGTCGGCAAAATCGGCTGCATGCAGGAGCGAAAAGGTGGTCGGGGTGAGCAGGCGCCGCTGTTTGCCACGGCGCGTGGCGGATTTCACCAGCGGGGATGAGTTCCACTCGGTGAAGTGAACGCGGTAACCGCCAATCTCCAGCCAGCGCTTCAGCAGATAAAGTTGAGTGCTCTTGCCCGACCCGTCGATCCCCTCAACGACGACGAGCGCGCCCGCAAATTCGCGCTTTGCCGCCATCTGCTCAGGCGTGGCCTGCGCGACCGTCGTTATATCAAGGGCTGTGGTAGCCATCCAAGAATCCTGACACTAGCCTTAATGTTACGTCCGAACCCTGACGCGCAGCATGAAAATTGTGTTACATTCGACGGCGGTTTGTTCCGACCACCGCTCGTCGATTATTGTGATATAGATGCCAGCAATGCTTGCCGAACGAGTCCGCCCGCCGTTATTCGTCCGCTCGGCGGCCTGCGCTCGCGAGCCAAAATTTATGGGCTGCGCCGCTGTCGAATGGCCAGCGCAATTCGGAATCGCATAACGCCAACCCAATCTCACACAGCCGCCCGGCATGTTCAAAATTCCCGGCTCCGGCAAATCTTGCTTGCCCTCGGGCAGGCACCGCGCCTATCCCCATGAAAATCCAACAAATTAGCCACGCGTACAACGGAATCGAGCGTGCTTGAATGAAAATCGGAGTTACCGGAAAATCCATGCGAGTGATAACGCGCAGTCTTGTGGCGATGGCAGTCCCTATCCTATTGGCGGTGGCCGGAGCGTACGCGGCTTCCGGGTCCCAAGGACCTTCGAACTGGGTTGTGGTACCGCCGTCAACGTCCATCCACGTAATCCTCAACAGCGCCCTTTCGAGCAACGGCAGCAATCCGGGCGATCATTTCGGAGCGACAGTATCGCAGGCGGTGGTGGTTAACGGAAAGACGGTGATACCGAAGGGCGCGGAAGCAACGGGCGTGGTGGTCGATTCGTTGGCGTCCGGGAAAATGGAGCGTCGCGCGCATTTGCTGGTTGCGCTGGAAACGGTGACCGTTGGCGGCAGCCTGTACCATATCCGCACGGAATCGAACGTATCCATCCAAGGGCACCATCGAAATCACAACTTCAAGATGATTGGCAGCAGCGCGGGAGCAGGAGCCATCATTGGAGCCATTGCTGGCGGAGGGGCTGGAGCGCTTATCGGTGCGCCTATCGGCGCCGGGGCGGGCACTGCCGCGGCGCTTTTTACGGGACGGCACGATATCCGTTTCGCGGCTGAAACGCCGATGACGTTTGAGCTGGCGCGTCCGGTTTCGATTGACGTTAAAGGCTGATTCGGTAGAAACCGCGGGTCTGCCCCGAAGCCTTGAATTCGGCTAAAGCTTGCCTGTGGCGGGCAGACTTCAATCCCCTACAAGCCATTTTGACTGTTTGAGCCAAAAATCCACGCTGCCCATTGCCCGAATGCTACCTGAATTTTCCGTTGGAACATGCTAGCGTAACGCTGCGCTGCTCGCGATGCGCTCTGCACGGGCACTTTTCGCGCGAAGCCGCGCTCGCCAGGTCCGCAGGGGCTAACGCTAAAATGGCCACCAACTTCGCTAAAGAGCTGATTGCCACTCCGGGCAAAAAGGTCAAGCTGGGCGAGTGGGACCCGGAAGATACGCTCGGCTGGGAAAAAGATCACAAGATGAAGGCCAGCCTGGCTAAGTCGCTCGACAAGCTGGAAAAGTTGCAGTACCTGCTCTACGCCGAGCACAAGCGCGCGCTACTGGTCGTCCTGCAGGGACTTGATGCGGCGGGAAAAGACGGCACGATCCGGCACGTGATGTCGGGAGTGAACCCGCAGGGCTGCCGCGTCACATCGTTCAAGAAGCCGACTTCCGAGGAACTAACACACGATTTTCTGTGGCGCGTTCACAAAGCCGCGCCGCCGATCGGCGACATTGGGATCTTCAACCGCTCACATTATGAGGACGTCCTTGTGGTCCGCGTGCATAACCTGGCGCCGAAAGAGGTTTGGTCGCGCCGCTACGACGAAATCAATCATTTCGAGCGCATGCTGGAAGAAAACAACGTTACGATCCTGAAATTCTTCCTGCACATCAGCAAAGACGAGCAGAAGCAGCGATTCCAGCAGCGGATCGACGACAAGGACCGGCAGTGGAAAATTTCCGAGGCTGACTTCGCCGAGCGGAAATATTGGGGCGACTACACGAAAGCTTATGAAGCGGCGCTGACGAATTGCAGCACGAAGCATGCGCCGTGGTACGTGATCCCCTCGAATAAGAAGTGGTTTCGGAATCTCGCGGTATCGCACATCATCGTGGAAACGCTGGAATCGCTGCACATGAAGTTTCCGGCGCCCACAGTGGATGTAAGCAAGATCAAACTTGTTTGACCGCGCCCGAAGATGTTTCGTTCACGGCGGCCAAGTTCCGACGGCAGGGTGACGAATGATGCGGGACATTTTAGCGGCGACACGCCGCGCGATCGGTCTTTACGCGCTGATGGCGCGCCCAGGGAAGCGGATGCTGCGATTCTTATTGGCTACAGCCGAATCGGGCCGCAGGGGCACCGAGTGCAACTCGCCAAGCCGGGGATTTTCGGGCTCCGGTGTGGCCGCCAGTTCCTCCGACAGAACCGGAGAGCGCATCATACTGGTGGCGCGGCGGGCCAAATCGGCACGGTTATCGACGCCGAACTTGCTTAGAAGCGAAGAGATGTGAAATTTCACGGTGCGGACGGTTATGTTGAGCTTCGAGGCGATCTCTTTATTCTCGCGGTTGCAGATTACGGACTGCAGTATCTCTTGCTGGCGGGGGCTCAACTGCGCCGTACCGGACGCGGAACGGCCCTCAGCGAGCAACTCTTCGGCTCGGGACACGAGGCGCTGGGCAAGCAGCCGCTCCACGGGAGCGAGGATGGCAAAGTCGCCAGGCTTGACGCCCCTGGCCATGCACTGCATCGCCAGCAGGCCGGCGGCCCGCTCCAGAGCGAAATCCAGATCACCTTCCGAAGCGGCGCCGAACTGCGCGACTCCGGTGGCCCGTTCACAAAACACCAGCGAGCTGGGTTTTCTCGCCTCGCGAGGCTTTGGCGCGTCCATCTGCTCCGGGAATACGGAAGCTCTCTTCACTGTTTGCCTTCCCTTAACTTCACCCGGGATCTGGGCGGGCAAAGTGCTTAATTTTGGGACTTCTCTCGAACGCGGTGCTGCTTGGACGGGTTCAACCGCTCAACG
>JASHPG010000226.1 GCA_030038275.1 Candidatus Acidiferrales bacterium
AGAGGGCGGCCAATTGACGGAACAGGTGCGCCGCCGCCCGTATTCGGTGGTGCTGCTCGACGAAATCGAAAAAGCGCACCCTGACGTTTTCAACGTGCTGTTGCAGATATTAGAGGACGGCCGCTTAACGGACGGGAAAGGCCGCACCGTCGATTTTCGCAACGCGGTGATCATCATGACTTCCAACGTCGGTTCGCAGGCCATTTTTGAACTGGCCGCGACCGATCCCAAGAAGGCGCGCGAAGAAGCGATGGCCGCGCTGCGCGGGATCTTTCGCCCGGAGTTTTTGAACCGCATCGATGATATCGTTATGTTCAGCCCGCTGGGGAAGGAACAGATCGAGCGCATCGTCGATCTGCAGATGGCTTCGTTCATGAAGCGCCTTGAAGAAAAGCATGTGACGTTGAAGCTCACCTCCGCCGCGAAGGCGCTACTTTTCCGCGAGGGCTACGACCCGGTGTTCGGCGCGCGTCCGATGAAGCGCGCCATCCAGCGCCTGATTCAAGACCCACTGGCGATGCGGCTACTCGATGGCGAGGTGAAAGCTGGGGACGAAGTGTCCGTTGACGCCGATGCCAAATCCGGTGAAATGAAATTCGAGCCTCGGACGCTGAAGGCAGGCGCCGCCTGATGGCGCCGGAGAATGCCTCAAATGAGGACGTTTAAAACCGCGTTTCTGTTGACCGCGCTCACGATCTTGCTGCTGTTTATCGGTCAGGCCTTCGGCGGGCGTGGCGGCATGACCATCGCTCTTGCCTTTGCCATCCTGATGAACGGCATCGCCTACTTCTTCTCGGACAAGATCGCATTGAGATCGGCCGGCGCGGTTCCGATCAGCCAGGAACAATCTCCTCGCCTCTACGAAGTGATGGAGCGGCTCGCCACCAAGGCGCATCTGCCCTTTCCGAAGCTGTACCTGATCCCGCAGGCCGCGCCGAACGCCTTTGCCACCGGCCGCAATCCGCGCCACGCGTCCGTAGCCGTCACCCAGGGCCTGATGCAAATAATGAACGATGACGAACTTGAAGGCGTGATCGCCCACGAGCTTTCGCACGTTCGCAACTACGACATACTCACGTCGTCCATAGCTGCCACCGTGGCCGGGGCCGTTACCTGGATCGCAGAAATGGGCCGCTGGGGCCTTTTCTTCGGCGGCTTCGGAGGACGTGACGGCGATAGCGATGGCGGCGGCTGGGCTGCCATCCTCATGCTCATCCTTGCGCCGCTGGCCGCCATGCTGCTGCAGCTCGGCATATCGCGCCAACGCGAATACCAGGCGGACGCTTCCGGCGCCAAGATGGTCGGATATCCTAACGGCCTGATCAGCGCGCTCGAAAAGCTGGGCGCGTATAACCAGCGCATTCCAATGGACATATCGCCCTCCACGTCGTCACTTTGCATCGTGCAGCCGCTTGCCGGCGGTGAGATGTTCTCCAAGCTGTTCAGCACGCACCCTCCGCTAACAGAACGCATCGCGCGCCTGCGTAGCATGACGTTTACCCGCTAGCCGGATCGCGAATTCAGGCCTGCGTGCCGGAAGGTTCTAGTACTCTCGCCCGAAAAACCTCACTGCGCGTAAAATTTGCATCATCAGCCCATCGAGCCTACCACCTGAGCTTCGACCAGCCACTAATAAGTCCCGTATATCGAAAGTATTGCAGGCATTGGACCGTTTGCCTGGGTTTGGCGCGGACCGTGCATTTATCCGGGCCAGCAAGGGGTTTCCCACGGAGGCTATGAGAGTATGTTCGAAGAAAATCAGAACGAAACGACGCACGAAACATCATCCTCGCCACGGTGGATCGGCATCTCCGTCGTGGTCTTGGCCGTGGTCTCGTTGGTGGCCCTGGGCGTTGGCTGGTCCGCCACGAACCGCTCCAGTTCAGTGGCGCAGTCGCTGGCATCGCAGACGCAGCAGTTGAAGCAGGACGAAGACGTGCTGAGCCAGCGCTTGGCCAAAGCCGAAGACACGAACGCGCAGCTCCAGGGCGAGCTGGGCGTCGTGACCGATAAAATGAAACTTACCCAAGGCGAGCTGACGCGAGCCCGCTATCAGGCCAATCAGATCAAGGAACAGGACGCGAAACAGTTGGCGGCCCTGCAGAACGACGTGAACGGCGCGCTTGCCACCAAGGCGAACGTGGACGACGTCAACAAGCTCGGCACCGATGTTTCCGGCGTCCGGACGGACCTCGATGCCACCAAGAACGATCTCAACATGACGCGCGGCCAGTTCGGGACTCTGATTGCCACGAACCACAACCAAATCGAGGAACTTCGCCGTCTGGGAGAGCGCGATTACTACGAGTTCACCATCGACCAAAAGAACCGCCGCGAAAAAGTCGGCGACATCATGGTCGAGCTGCGCAACGTGAACCCGAAGAAGAACCTCTATACCGTGTCTCTCTTCGTGAACGATCAGCGCTTTGACAAGCGGAACCGCTCGGTGGATGAACCGATCTATTTCTTCGCCGATAGCGGCCACGCGCCGCTGGAGTTCACGGTGAACCAAGTGGGGAAGAACAAAATCTCGGGTTATCTAAGCGTGCCGAAGACGTACTCGACGCACGCGCAGGCATCCGGGAACTAACAAGGCGAGTTGCCGCCGCCTCTGGCGGGGTGCGGCAATCAAGCAAAACGGGCGTTCGCCTCGGCGGACGCCCGTTTTTATTGCCTACTCGGCGCGCTTTAGGGCGCGCATCTTGCGGCTCAAAAATCTCTTCGAAAGCGCCGGGAGCTTATCGTGCGATAGCTTCCCCTGCTCGTAGAGTTTCATCTTCGCCTTGGCGGCCTTGCGCCGGCGGCGCTGGCGCTTCTGAGCAACGTACCGCTTGTCATGTGCCATTCCCAATTCCTCCGTGGACCACGCGTCGTTCGATTGTAACGGACTGGAAAACGGATGCAAAGCTCGCCTGCGATTTTGCCCTGGAATTCGGGTAGCATCGGGAAATCATGTCCGCCACGGTCGTTCACGCCAGCCGCATTCTGACGCCGGAAGAAGAGCTCACGGATAGCATCATCGTGATCGAAGAGGGCCGCATTGCCGCAGTCGGCCATCGCGACGAAGTCCGCATTCCGGCGACCGCCACCGATTACGTCGCCAGCGGCATGACCGTCGTGCCCGGTTTCATCGACCTGCATATCCACGGCGCCGGCGGCCACGATGTGATGGAAGCGAACGCGCGCTCGCTCGACCGCATCGCTTTCGCCCTTGCGCGCCACGGCACCACGTCGATTGTCGCCACCACCGTCACCGCGCCGATTGACGACACTTGCCACAGCCTCGAAGGAATCGCGCGATACATTCGCAAGCACGAAGCTTCCATCGGCGACGCGCGTCCCAGCGCCGAAATTCTCGGCATTCACCTCGAAGGCCCCTTCATCAGCAAAGCGAAACGCGGCGTGCATCCGCAGGATTCCATCGCCAAGCCTTCGGTCGAAACACTCGAGAAATTGCTCGCCGCGGCGGACGGCCTGGTCAAAATCGTCACCGTCGCACCTGAATTGGCGGGCGCGATCGAGCTAATCGAAGCTATTGTCTCCGCGAAAATCGTGGCCGCGATCGGCCATACGGACGCGAACTACGACCAGGCGCGGACCGCGATTCACGCCGGAGCGCGGCACGCTGTCCACGTCTATAACGCCATGCGTCCTTTCGAGCACCGCGATCCGGGCGTCGTCGGCGCGATCCTCACGGATCCGGAAATCACCGCGGAAATCATCGCCGACGGAGTTCACGTGGCCGGTCCCGCGATTCAAGTGCTGATTGGCTGCAAAGGCGTGGACGCGGTGCTGCTCGTCAGCGACGGCATCGCCGCCACAGGAATGCCCGACGGAAATTATCGCCTGGGAAATTTCGACGTTACCGTAAAAGACGGCGTATGCCGCAATTCGGAAGGGAAACTTGCCGGTAGCACGCTTACGCTCGACCGCGCCATTCGCAATCTTGTTGGGCTCGGCGTTTCGCTGCAGGATGCCGTGCGCATGGCCACGATCCTGCCGGCGCGGAGGCTCGGCCTCGCAGGCAAAAAGGGAATCATCGCCGTCGGCGCGGATGCGGACCTGGTCGCGCTGACTCCCGACCTGCGCGTTTCCGGCGTAATGACGCGCGGCTCCGCCCTCGCCTAGAAAAGTCGAAAACGTGCCTCAGAAACGAAAATGCAGCGGGATGTTCAGTTCTTCGGCGAGCTGATATGGATCGAAAGGACTGCAAGCGAAGTAGCGGCCATCTATCAGGATGGTGGGAACCTTGCGCCGGCCGTTGTTGACGCGCAGAACCACGTCCGCGGCCTCGGGCAATTCGTCGATGTTGATTTCGCGGTACGCCACGCCGCGCTCCTCGAGAAACTGCTTCGCGCGACGGCAATCGGCGCACCAGCGCGTGCAATACAGAGTAATCTGAGCCATTTCTTCGATTTTCCCTACCCACTATTTTCGATGAGTCCGCGCCCCCGCAGGACTCAATCGAAAGACATTGGTGCCCTAAGATGCTACGCGCCGTGGGCGTATTCGCCCGCTCCAGCCGCGCCCGCTTTAGCGGCAGCCTGCAATCGCACCTGCGCGCGTTGCAACGATAAGTCCGCCCGCTGCCACTCTTCGAAACCAGGAGCAGCCTTCGAAAGCTCGGACTGCGCGCGTTCGCGTGCTCGCCGCGTGCGCTCCACGTCGATTTCCTCGGCGCGCTCCGCCGCTTCCGCCAGTACGATCACGCGGTGCGGCAGCACTTCGGCGTAACCGTTGATAACCGCCAGATAGCGCGTCTCGGAATCCTTGCGATAAGAGAGAATTCCGATTCCCAGCTCCGTGATCAACGGCGCGTGGCCCGGCAGAACGCCGAGGTAGCCCTCTTTGCCCGGCACCTCCACGCTTTGCACGTTTTCCTGCAGCACGTGCCGCTCGGGCGTCACGATTTGAAGCTCGATTGCGTCTGTCGCCATTCGTCGGTTCCGCTGTCAGCGCGCCGGCTAGGCCACCGCCGCCGCCAGCTTTTCACCCTTCTCGCGCGCCTCTTCGATTGTGCCCACGTAATAGAACGCCTGCTCCGGCAAATCGTCGTGCTTGCCTTCGACGATTTCCTTGAAGCCGCGGATGGTGTCCTCGATCTTCACGTACTTGCCTTCGATGCCGGTGAACTGCGCCGCCACGAAGAAGGGCTGCGAGAGGAACCTCTGGATTCTGCGCGCCCTCGCCACGGTCTGCTTGTCCTCGTCCGAAAGCTCTTCGATGCCGAGGATCGCGATGATGTCCTGCAATTCCTTGTAGCGCTGCAACACGGACTTCACCGCGCGCGCCACCGTATAGTGTTCCTGTCCCACAATGCGCGGATCGAGAATGCGCGAGTAGCTGGCCAGCGGATCGACGGCGGGATAGATGCCCAGCTCGGAAATTTGCCGGCTCAGGTTCGTCGTCGCATCCAGGTGCGTGAACGTCGCGGCTGGCGCGGGATCGGTGTAATCGTCCGCGGGCACGTAAATCGCCTGCACGGAAGTGATCGATCCGTGCTTCGTCGAAGTGATGCGCTCCTGCAGCTCGCCGATTTCCGTATTCAGGTTCGGCTGGTAACCCACCGCGGACGGCATGCGGCCGAGCAGCGCCGATACTTCCGAGCCCGCCTGCACGAACCGGAAAATGTTGTCGATGAAGAGCAGCACGTCCAGGTGCTCTTCGTCCCGGAAATATTCAGCCACCGTAAGGCCCGTCAGCCCCACGCGCAAGCGCGCTCCGGGCGGTTCAGTCATCTGGCCGTAGATCAGCGCGCACCGCGACTTTTCGAAATTGCCGGGTTCGATTACGCCCGATTCCTGGAATTCCAGCCACAGGTCGTTGCCTTCGCGCGTGCGCTCTCCAACGCCCGCGAACACAGAAACGCCGCCGTGCTTCATCGCCACGTTGTTGATCAGCTCTTGAATCAGCACGGTCTTTCCCACTCCCGCGCCGCCGAAAAGTCCGATCTTGCCGCCCTTGAGGTAAGGCTCCAGCAGATCGACCACTTTAATTCCCGTCTCGAACATTTCCAGCGTGGTGGATTGATCCTCAAGCGAGGGCGCCGGCCGGTGAATGGGATAGCGCTTATCGGTCTGGATCGGGCCGAGCTTGTCCACCGGCTCTCCGAGCACGTTCATCACGCGGCCGAGCGTGGCGCGACCGACTGGCACGGAAATTGGCTCCCCTAGGTCCTCCGCCTTCATGCCGCGGATCATGCCTTCGGTGGGCTTCATCGCCACGCAGCGCACCCGGCCTTCGCCCAGGTGCTGCGCCACTTCCGCGATCAAGTCGATCGGCTCTGGCACCTCGAATCCCTCACTCGTGATGTGCACGGCGTTGTGGATCAGCGGCAGGTGCCCCTCCTCGAATTGCACGTCCACCACGGGGCCGATTACCTCGACCACCCGCCCCATTTTCTTAGCTTCTGCTGCCATTTACCCCCCTCGCTTCCGCTCCGTCCACGATCCCCAGGTCGTGATTCGTAACTCGTGATCCGTGAAAACCTAAATTCGTTTCTTCAGCGAACGTCCGAGCGCGTTAATGAGCTGGCCAACCGAATCGCAGAGCTCAAACGAGCGCAATGCGTCAGCCGCGCTAATGTATCCAAGATCCCGAGAGAGGATCAGAAAATATCGTGTTTCTTCCATCTCGCCTGCCGCAATTTGCAGTGATCGCAAGAGCTCTCGCGTGGGGCGACGGCCGAAACCTTGCGCTACATTCGCCAGAATCGAAGCGGCCGCTCGCCTGACTTGCGATGTAACACCAAACAGCTCTGACCGCGGGAAACTCGCGGTCAACTTGTAAACCATTCTCGTCAGCTCGTGCCCTCTCTGCCAAACTGTCAGATCCGAGAAGCGTTTACACACTACTTACCACTCACCACTCACGATGTGGCGCTTGCCGCGCCGCTCACAATCTCGATCAGCTCCTTCGTGATAGTCGCCTGGCGAGCCTTGTTCATTTCCAGCGTCAGGCGGTCGATCAGCTCCGATGCGTTCCGCGTGGCTGAATCCATCGCCGTCATGCGCGCCGCGTGTTCGGCCGCCGCCGATTCCAGCAAAATGCGAAAAACTTCCGATTCCAGGTACCGCGGCACCAAGTGGCCGAAAATCTCGTCAACTGGCTCCTCGTAAATGTAGTCCACGAGCCGGCCCTGCCCCGACGGCGCCAAATCGTGCGGCAGCGATTCGCCCTCCGGTGCTGCGGCTTCCGCTACGATCTCTTCGGCCTGCGATCCCAACACGGCCGGATCGATCGGCAGCAGTTTTACGATGCGCAGCCGCTGCACCAGCACATTCTTGAATTCGTTATAGACGGCATAGACCGCGTCCACGTCTTTGTTCGCGTAAAGCTCGGCGATCTTGTCCGCGATTTCCTTGGCCGTCGAATATTCCACTTTGCTCGAAACGCCCAGATACTCGGCCGTCAGCTTCCAGCCGCGTTTGCGCAGCGTGTCGCGTCCCTTTTTGCCGATAGCGATGCCTTCGATCTGCTTCGAGGAATTTTCGCGCGCGAAAGTGCTCGCGCGGCGCAACACGTTGGCGTTGAACGCGCCGCAAAGGCTGCGGTCCCCCGTCAGCACCACGATCAGTATCTTCTCTTCGGGGCGCCGGTCCAGTAGCGGATGGACGGTCGTCTCCATGCGCGCCGCCGCCGAGCGCAGAACGCGCACGATTTCATGCGCGTACGGCCGCGCCGCGAACACGCCCTCTTGCGCGCGCCGCAGCTTTGCCGCGGCGACGAACTTCATCGCGCGGGTAATCTGCTGCGTGCTCTTCACGGAGCGGATGCGGCGGCGATAATCGATCAGCGTGGGCATCGAATCTTAGATTAATCCGCGGCGCTGGCCAAAGCAGCCTTGAAACGTTCTTTGAACGCATCGACCGCCTTGATCATTTCCGTCTGCAGCGCGTCGTCGATGGCCTTTTTTTCGCGCAGCGTCTTAAACACGTTCGGGAAGTTCGTCTCGACGAACGGATAAAGCTCCCGCTCGAACCGGCGAACCTCGGAAACTTCCAAGTCGTCCAGATAACCCCGGCCGCTGGCGAAGATGATTAGCACCTGCTTTTCAACCGGCAACGGCTGATACTGATCCTGCTTCAGCACTTCCACCAGCCGCTGCCCGCGCGCGAGTTGCGCCTGCGTAGCTTTGTCGAGCTGTTCCGAGCCGAACTGCGCGAACGCTGCCAGCTCGCGGTACTGCGCCATATCAAGCCGCAGCGTGCCTGCAACTTTCTTCATCGCTTTCGTCTGCGCGTTGCCGCCCACTCGGCTCACGGAAATGCCCGCGTTGATCGCGGGACGAATCCCCGCGTTGAACAGGTCCGCTTCCAAGTAAATCTGTCCGTCGGTAATCGAAATGACGTTCGTCGGAATGTACGCCGATACGTCGCCCGCCTGCGTTTCAATCACCGGCAGCGCGGTCAGCGATCCCGCTCCCAATTCGTCGTTCAACTTCGCGGCGCGTTCCAGCAGGCGCGAGTGCAGGAAGAAAACGTCCCCCGGATAAGCCTCGCGGCCCGGCGGCCGCCGCAGCAGCAGCGAAATTTCCCGGTAAGACTGCGCGTGCTTCGAAAGATCGTCGTAGAAACAGATGGCGTGGCGCTTCGTGTCGCGGAAGTATTCGCCGATCGCCGCCGCGGCGAAGGGCGCAATGTACTGCATCGTCGCCGGCTCCGAAGCGGACGCCGAAACCACGATGCTGTAATCCATCGCGCCGTAGTCCGTGAGCGTCTTCACCACCTGCGCCACCGTCGAGCGCTTTTGCCCGATCGCGCAGTAGATGCAAATCAGGTTGCCGCCCTTCTGATTCAAAATCGTATCGAGAATGATGGCCGTCTTGCCCGTTTGCCGGTCGCCGATGATCAACTCTCGCTGTCCGCGGCCGATCGGAATCATCGCGTCGATAGCCTTGATTCCAGTCTGCACGGGCTCGCGAACCGGCTGCCGGTCCACCACGCCGGGCGCCAGGCGCTCCAGAGGGTTGCGCTGCTCGGTGGTGATCGGTCCCTTGTCGTCGATGGGCTGTCCGAGCGGATTCACGATCCGCCCAATCAGCGTTTCGCCCACCGGCACGGACATAATCTTCTTCGTCCGCTTGACGGTATCGCCCTCGCGAACTTCCGTGTAATCGCCAAGCAGCACCGCGCCAACCTGGTCTTCTTCCAGGTTCAACGCGATGCCGAACACGCCATGCGGAAATTCCAGCATTTCGCCGGCCATGCAGCGGTCTAGGCCGTGAATGCGCGCGATGCCGTCGCCCACCGAAATGACGGACCCGACTTCCTCCACCGCCACCGTCTGCTGATAATTTTCAATCTGCTCGCGCAGAATGCTGGTGATTTCATCCGCTTTAAGTGTCGTTGCCATCCCTGCTCCTATTCCGATTCGAGCTGCTCGCGCAGCCGCGTGAGTTGCTCGCGCACCGAGCCGTCGTAAACCACCGAGCCCACGCGCACCACCGCTCCGCCAAGCAGCGACGCGTCCTGGCTAAACCGCGCCTCGATTCTCTTGCCCGTGCGCCGCTCCAGCGCCTCGGTCAGCTCCCGGCGTTCCTCGCCGCTCAGTTCCCGCGCGGAGACGACCTCCGCATCCGCGATTCCCAGCCGCGCATTCAGCGCTCCATGAAACGCCCGCTGAATTTCGCGCAGCATCTCTGTGCGGTTGTGATCCAACAGCAGAAAAACAAAGTTCCGTACTTCCGGCGCCAAATTCATGCGCTTCGTTAGCTCGTCCACGACCTTGTGCTTCAATTCCGGCGCCACCGAAGGAGTTTCCAGCACGTTGCGCAGTTCCGGCGATTCCTCGAATGCATCGACGAATGCCGCCAAATCGCCGCGCACGCGCTCGGCGTTTCCCTCATCCAGCGCGGCATCCGCCAGAGCCGCCGCGTAGCGCGATGCAACTGCTTCGCTCAATTCGGGCTCCTTTCCAGCTCCGCCACGAACGTGCGGAAGAGCGCGGATTCATCGCTAGCCGTCAGTTGTTCGCGCAACATGGCTTCGGCGCGTCCCACGGCCATTCGAGCCGCCCTGGCGCGCAACTCCAGGCGCGATGCGCGCTCGGCTGCGGCGATTTCCGCCTGCGCGGCACGCTCAATCATTTCCGCTTCGGACTTCGCCATCGCGCGAATGCGCTCAGCTTCCGCTTCGGCACCGTGCTTGGCGTCCTCGCGCATCGTCGCTACCTCGGCATCGATTCCCGCCATTTTCGTTCGCACTTCGCGGCGCTGTCGCTCGGCGGCTTCGCGCGCGCGTGTTCCCTCCGCGATTTTTCGCGCGATTTCGTCTCGACTTTTCCGGAATTTCGGGCCTGCTTTATAAAACCCATACGCCAGAATGAGCACCAGAATGGCGAAATTGATCCAGCGGAATGCCCATCCGCTCGTCGAGCTGGTCAGCGACGAGCCGCCCTCCTGGGCCAGCGCGGGCACGGCAGCCAGCAGCAGCACGGCAGCAATCGCAGCAAGGCGAACGCCGCGCTCGCGAATCGCCGGCTTGATCGTCTGGAGCAGACGCTTCATCGAATGGCACCTACGCGCGTCGGCGACGGACTTTTCAGGATCGTGCGGACGATTTCCCGCGCCAGCTCCGGCGTTTCCGCTTCCACCTGCGCCAGTGCGGCATTGAAATCCCCTTCGATGCGCCGTTTCGCCGCCGCCACTTCTTCTTCCGCGCGCACTCGCATCGCTTTCAGCAGCTTGGCGCGATTATCCAAAGCAGCCTGGCGCGCGGCTTCCTGTTGCGAGTAAATCTCCGCGCGAGCGCGGCGCAGCGCCTCATGGTACGCATCGAGCTCGTGCTTCGCCTCCGCTTCCACGGCGGCGGCTTCCGCCCGGGCGCCCTCGATCCGCGCCGCGCGCTCCTCCATCGTCTTCCGCATCGGAGCGAAGAAAGCCCACCGCATGAACGCAAAAAAGAGCAGGAAAAGAACGATCGTGGGTACGGAATCGAGAAACAGAATTGCGAGCTGGTGGAGGACTCCCATCGTCGGATAAACGCGCTGCTACCGTGCTCCTAAAATTATTTTTGGTGATTCCCGGCGTGACGTCCGGCTGCACCCACTTAGAAAGTGCCAACCAAAGCGAGAGATTATCGCATTGTATGCACTTGCACGTCAATCGGTTTACGACCTGCTAATGGGCCAGTTGGAATTTTCTTGATCGCAATACACGCAGTCAAAATTCAAGCTGGCCGCTACCACGACCGAGGAAAAATCCTGGCATATCAGGAAGTTGCAGCCGCGCCCGTTGCGGCCTGCAAAAGCAGCGAACGCAGTTCAGCAGGGCTACTAACTGGCGCGTGGCACGTGGTTCCCGCGCAGACGATCGCCTGCGCTCTCTCAGCGTCAAGATGGGGAATCGTCTCGCGCAAAGCGGCCGGCAGCGCTCCCGCCGAAACACGCTCGGCGGTCATCCGCAGCACCACTTTCCCGAAGCGATAAATCCGCTGCGCTTCTTTCTCAAGCTCGGAAGCAGCCTCGTCGTTTGCGCGACCGGTCACAACCACCTGTAACGCATGCCGCGAGTGCAGCAGCGCCGCCAGCGCGTAGTTCGAGGCATACAAGCCATACTGAGGCATCGAGCCGGTGAACGCTTCGAGCGTTTTTTCCGCGAAGTCGCTGTAAAGCCGCTCGCCGGTTAGAGCCGCCAACCGGTCGAGCACTATGGCCGCCGCCGAGTTCGCGCCGGGAGTCGGCGAATCTTGCAGCGGCTTGCGGCGAACGTCCAAACCGCCCATCGGCGCGGAATCCTTGGCGCGGTCGAAAAATCCGCCTCCATCAGGATCGCCGAATCGTTCGACGCACAGCCGCATGGCGCGCTCGGCAACCTCGAAATACCGCCGCTCGAGCGTCGTTTCCCACGCATCAAGCAGCGCGGCGATGGCAAACACCTGATCGTCCAACATTCCTTCCAGGCGCGGCCCGCCGATGCGATGCAGAAAACCTTTTCGCTCGTCCCACGCTTCCGCGAGGACACGGTCCAGCGTCTTCAGCGCGAATTCGCGGCAATCGCCGCGATGCAGCACGCGCGCCGCTTCCAGGTAAGCGGAGATGAACAGCGCGTTCCATCCCACGTAATGCGTCTGATCGATCGCCGGCACGGGCCGCCGCTGCATGCGTGCCGCGAGTAATTTCCCGCGTGCGCGAGCCAGCAGAATCGTCGCGTCGGCTGGGTTCAGTCCCAGCTTCTGCCCGAGCGCTTCCACACTCGATGCCACCCACAGCACGTTGCGCGCTGGATCGTGGTGCATCTCGCCGTTTGCGGCTACGTCGTAAAAAATTTCGATGGCGCGCGATTCTTCCGGCGAGAGCGCCTCGCGCACTTCGTCGAGCGTCCAGGTGAAGTAATCGCCGTCATCGTCGAGCGTCTGGTCCGCGTCCTGGCTGGAGTAAAACCCGCCGCGCTGCTGATCAGAAAGAACGTCCGTCACCCACGAAATGATGCCTTCCGCCACGTCGCGATAGAACGGCTTTGCAGTCACCTGATACGCGTGCAGGTAATTCTTCAGCAGCTCGGAATTGTCGTAGCTCATCTTCTCGAAGTGCGGCACGCACCAGCGTTCATCCACGGAGTACCGGTGAAATCCGCCGCCGAGCTGGTCGTAAACGCCGCCGCGGCCCATGCCTTCAAGCGTGCGCTCGGCGATGTGCAGCAGCCGCTCGCCGTTCGCCGCCGGGCGCCCCGATGGATTTGAAGATTGGTACCGTTCGAGCAGCAGATCGATTGCTCCCGGATGCGGAAATTTCGGCGCGTTGCCGAAGCCGCCGTGACGCTCGTCGAATTGCGAAAGCGCGGAATCCACAACCGTATCGACGATTCGCGGGTCAAACTGTCCGCGTGAATCCTGAAACACTTCCGCCTTGGCAACCGCCTGCTCCAGCGCCTGCCACGATTGATCCACTTCCGCGCGCTTGTTTTTATATGCGTCGGAAATCGCCAGCAGGACGCGCCTGAAACTAGGACGGCCCATGCTGTCGTCGGGCGGAAAGTACGTTCCTCCGAAAAATGGTTTCCCATCCGGAGTCAGGAACGCCGTCAGCGGCCAGCCGCCCTGCCCGGAAATCGCGCTGATCGCGGATTGATACCGCGCGTCCACGTCCGGGCGCTCGTCGCGATCCACTTTGATCGGGACGTACAGGCGATTGATGATCTCCGCGATTCCCGCGTTTTCGTAGCTCTCGCGGTCGATCACGTGGCACCAGTGGCACCACACCGCGCCAATATCGAGCAGGATCGGCTTTTCGTCCGCCCGCGCTTTCGCGAACGCCTCTTCGCCCCATTCGTTCCAGTCAATCGGCTGGTGCGCCGCCGAGCGCAGGTACGCGCTCGCCGAATCCTTTAGCCGGTTTTCGTGCGCTTGGCTCATACGCTGGCGCTTTCGCTTGTCTGGGCCATGCCGGCCGCTTCGTGTGGGGTTTGGCTCATGAGAGATCCTCGTGCGCTCGGGTCATGCGCGGCCTTTTTGTTTTGCGTCGTGGGCCATCGGTGGCCTTGTGGGTCGCACCTTTAGGTGCGACGTAAGCGCGGCAAGATCGACAGGCGTTTTAGCGTCTGACGCTCCCGACGGCTGTTCTCAATTCCACGCTAACACACGCTCCCGCGAAAATCAGCCTGGCCGCGCATTAAAGGTTTAAATGTAGCGCCGCTGCCTTTTAGCCCGGCACTCTTCGCTTTCGCCGCAAATGTGAGTGGTAAATCGCGAGTGGTGAGAAGCGCTACCCAGGCCGCCACAGGCGTAGGGGCACAGCATGCTGTGCCCGCCGTTTCCGCTTTTCCTGGGAACGCCAATCTCCTGATTGGCGCCTTTGCTCTTTGAGTGCGTTGCTCTTGCACCGGCTCGGTCTTTCCGCCGAAGCAACTTGCCTCTGACTCCTGCAAATTTCACCTCGGCGTCAACATACAAGCGCCGCCTTGTCCTGAGCCGAGCCGAAGGGAGCCTTTAGCGCGGCACGGTTCTGCAATGGAGAGCCTGGCGGACTTCCTCCACGACCGGCCGCACTGTGGCTGTCGGTTCATCCCGCACGCCGCGCGAGAGCGACGGGACAGGTGAGGGGCAGG
Source organism: Candidatus Acidiferrales bacterium (assembly GCA_030038275.1). Lineage (GTDB taxonomy): Bacteria > Acidobacteriota > Terriglobia > Acidiferrales > UBA7541 > Palsa-295. Next base: position 14,045 of record JASHPG010000226.1, read on the forward strand.
GTTCTAGTCCCTGTCCCAAAACTGTACCTCTGACCAGTGGACATCTATCTCCACTCTGCTACCGTCGATCTGTTGTTATGTGCCAATCCGATGAGGATTGGCATCTTGAGGGAGCAACGTGACCGAACGGCCTGTGTTCGTCGCCGAAGCAGCTGCCGCGAGCCGCGGGGATATCTCCGCCCGACTGATGATCGCTCGCATTTTAGGGGGCCGGAGCTTGAGTTCCGGCAGAAAGACGCGCGCTTCGATCCGCTACCACTCGCGCTGCTTTACCCGCGCGAAGAGTCCGGTCTCCAGGCATTCGTTACCAATTCCCGCTTCGAGCCACGACCCGGCATCCTGGCGGGCGGTCTGCACGCGCTGCCGGGATACTCGCCGCTTGCCCCGCGCTACCCGAGACACCGAACGAGTAGAAACAGGTGCAAGTCGTAGAAAACAAAAGATCGGCGCCTGTTCTACCCGAGACAGTTCCCTTCCTGCTCCGATCGGAATGCGCCATTCTTTTCGAACACAAACAACCGCAGCCTGTTCTATTCGGAACCAGGGCCGGCACCACCCATTTCGGCTTTTCTTCGCTCGTAAGGGCGGAACAACCAATCAACCTTGCACACACGTAAGTCACAGAAAACAAAAGCGTCTAAAGATCCAAGGGCGGAACGTCCCGGTGCATCTTCTCATGGCACAATTTTCTACTCTAGCCTCTAACCTCCAAACCTCTAAACTCTAGACAGACGCATGTCCAGTGGAAGGCGCTGATGATCACGATACTTGGAGCCGGCGGGGGCATTTCGAACGAGCTAGTGAAGCGGCTTGCGGCGCGTGGCCAGGAGTTTCGTCTGGTCGCGCGGAATCCGGGCAAGGCTGAGGGCGCGGCTCTGGCGGCGGAAGTCGTCATGGCGGACGCATCCAACCGGGAGCAGACGGTCCGCGCCATAGCAGGTTCGAGCGTTGTGTACCTGCTGGTCGGGCTGAAGTACGACCGCAACGTATGGGCCGATCTTTGGCCGCGCATCATGGCCAACACCATCGAGGCGTGCAAGCGCGCGGGCGCGAAGCTGATTTTCTTCGACAACGTGTACATGTACGGCCGCGTCGATGGGCCGATGACGGAAGAGACGCCTTTCAATCCCGCAAGCAAGAAGGGCGAAGTGCGCGCGTTGATTGCGCGGATGCTGATCGACGCGTGGCGGAGCGGATCGATCGCGGCAATGATCGCGCGCTCGGCGGATTTTTATGGGCCGCGTGCGGACCTGGGCATACCGAACGTGATGGTCTTCGACTTATTGGCGCGGAAGCGGAAGGCGATGTGGTTCGCGAACTGCCGCGTGCCGCATTCGTTCACATATACGCCGGACGCGGGCGAGGCCTTGGTGCGGCTCGGGGAAACGGAATCGGCCTGGAACCAGACGTGGCACGTCCCGACCGCGCCGAATCCGCCCACGGGCGAGCAATATGTCGCGATGGCAGCGAAGGAGTTTGGCGGTTCGCCAAAATGTCGCTCGGTGTGGCCACTGACAATGCGGCTGGTCGGGCTGATGAATCCCGTCGTGCGAGAGTTGCGCGAGATGGTCTATCAATATGACTCGCCGTACATTTTCGATTCATCGAAATACGCGAAGGCTTTTGGATTCGCGGGCACTCCGTACGCGGAGGGGATTCACGCGACGGCGGAAGCGGTGAAGGACGAGATCGCGTCCGCGGAAGTAGCCGCGCGACAATCAGGAAGCAGCGGACGATGAAAGCGACCGGACGTCAGTCGGGCGTGTGGACGCCGCTGGCCGCTTCGACCGCGGCTGCGGCGGTCGCGTCCTCGCGGAAATCCACTTTGTGGGTTTGGTGCATGGGGATGCGCGCTTGTTCGAAGGCAAGTTTGATGCGGCGGCGCAGCTCGCGAGCCACGTCGTCCTTGCGGTTCAGCACGGTGCGCACTTGTAGCCGCAGCACGGTGCCGTCGAGCGCGAGCGATTCCACTCCCAGCACGCGCGGGCCATCGACCAGCGCGGCCGACCAATCGGGATCGCCGCGGAAATCGCCGCAAATTTTTTCGAGCATCGCGAGCGCGCGTCCCACGTGCTCGCTGGTGGGCACGGTGAGGTCCACGAACGCCTGCGACCAATCACGGCTGAGGTTCGAAACCTGCCCGATCAGCGAATTAGGAATCGTGACGATCGCTCCGGCAGGGTTGCGCAGCACGGTGCGGCGCAGCGTTAGATATTCCACGCGCCCTGTCTCGCCGTTGGCCTGGATCGTGTCGCCCACCACGTATTGGTCCTCCAGGACGATGAAAAAACCGTTGATAAAATCTTTCACCAGATTTTGTGCGCCGAAGCCGAACGCCAGGCTGGCCACGGCCGCGGCCGCGGCAACGGGCGTGATGTTGAAGCCGAGTTCGGGCAGCGCCATCAGGACGGCGACGGCGAGAATCAGCGTGACGCCGACGCTATAAACTACGCCGGCCATGGTGCGCGTTTGCTGCTCGCGCATCTGCGCCACGCGCGTATGGCTCTTGGCGATTTCCACCATGCGGCGAGTGAGCGCTTTCAACAGGCGCGCGCAAACCAGCGCCACGATGACGATCGCCAGAATGCGCACGCCGCGCGTGCCGGCATCCGCCAGCCAAACCCGGAAGGACTGAGTCATGAAACTCACGATTGGGAGATTAGATTACAACTGGGCCGGCGCGGCGAGAGATATGCGTGGGCCGTTGCCGATTTGCAAACGGCCAGGCAGGCGGAAGATTCGCGCCGCGGGCGATCGGCGGTTCGTGGCCAGTGCTGGGGAAAAGTAATACAATGTTTTCACCGCCAGCACTCCAGCGTGCGCCCGTAGCTCAGATGGATAGAGCGTGTGCCTCCGAAGCACAAGGTCAGAGGTTCGAATCCTCCCGGGCGCGCCACTTCTTTAGAAGCTTTCTTTCAATCACTACCGACACGGGCTCGCGATTCTAATGCCGTTGGCGACGGCTCCAGGAGAATGGCGAGACGGCGAAATCCGAACTGGCAAACGCGTCGTCCGAAGAAATATGCCTCACGGATGCGAATGTGCTTATAGAGCTTCCCCGAACGAAAAGAGTATCCGCCGTAGAAATAATGAAGGCGCACGTGAACCAGATTGCGCGCAATCTGGTGTAGGAAGGCCCGAACCGGAGATGCGGCGGGAAGCCTCCAGCGCGCAGAGCACATAGCTGCACATCGTCATCTGCCAGCGTTTCGCTGTTGCGCGAATGCCGTTACAAATATTGGAGCGTCCAAGCGCAAGCCCTGTGCAACCAGCCAACCGGATATTCGCTCCCCCCGCTAATCGGGCGTTCCATCGCGTTGTTGGTACCGCGCGGGAGTTGGTGGCTAGGTTTACTGCCCTCCCAAGTAGCCCCGCGCGATCATCGGAATGGCCAGGACTTCATCGATCAGACCTCCGCGGCCAGCGTTCAGCCCGACCGCATAGAGCGTCTTCCCGTCAGGACCGCCGAAGGCCGTGGAGATGACCGGGAAGGGAGTCGGAATGATTCCGAGAAATTGGCCACTTGGAGAGAACACATCCACACCTGGCCGTGCACCGGTGAAATAAACGCGTCCGTCCGCATCTATGCCGCCGCCGTCATTACCTCCGCCGGGGATGGTGGCGAACATGCGTTGATTGCTTAGCGCGCCGTCCGCGCCGACGTCGAAGGCGAGAACCTTGCCGCCGCTGCCCACGTAAAGCGTCTTCTGATCGTGGCTCAGAACGATGTCGTTCGGTTCCACGTCCGGAGTGCCGTAGCGGGTGACGTGGCCTTGCGGGTCGGCATACAACAGGCCGCCCATCGAAAAATACACTCCGCCGTTATCGAGCGCGGCCGGACCATCGATCCCCGCGCCGCCGAGGCAGTCGAGGCTGTCGCCGTCGTAGGAGTCGGCAAGCAGCCTGCGTTCGGGCGCGAGCTCCCAGATCGAGGACATCAGCGCACGTTCGGCGATGAAGATCTGGCCGCGATGGTTGATGGCCAGTCCGCCGCCGCTGTCGGTATCGGTGTACACCGTTTCGGAGTGGCCGTTGGGGTAGAGCCTGACAACGGCACTGTCGTCATTCTGCGCCATCAGGATGCTACCGTCTGATAACGAGATGATGCCGTCGGCATTATTGCCGTTGGCGGCCCAAACGATCTTCCATTGCGCCCCGGCAGCGACGACACCCGGAATGCCTTCGACGTGGTAGGGAAACGGCGGCACGGGCGCCGGGCCGCGCCGTTCCCCGCCGTTGTTCGACCGCCGTGGCGGTGGTTGTTTACACATCGCGAGCAGCGCGGACTCGCGCACGTCTTGGGGCGCGTGCATGCCCGGTCCGGCCGGCTGCGGAAACGGCGGTACCGGTATCTGAGCCAGGGCGGCCGTGGCGCCGAGCACCGTCAGCACTGCCGAAAGGCACACAGCACTCCAAAATTTCATCGGCAACCTACCTTTCTTCTTGTCGTTTCATTGGACCACATCGGATTTCTCGCGATGCCGAGAATAGCTCGGCGACAGCATAGTCAGTGCCTCTTTATACCACCGATTGGGAGAAGTTCTGATTAGCGGACTGACCAGACAGTCGCTCTCTCATCGGCGCACGCTACAGCCTTAACGCTGAGCGCGTTTCGAGCTAAGGGCCCGTCCGGTACAAGTGCGAGGTTAACCGGTTTACACATCCATTTAGGCCAATTCCCGAGCTGTCGAACACGTCGCTGAGTTTCATTCGTGCCGCGTGGCGTAATCATAGACGGCTCTGGTGATCTGTGCGATGACCTTGAATCGGGTCGTCTCATCAGCGGTCGAATTGGTTACGAATACGGCGATCGCAAGCTGCCGCCCATCGGGCAAAGTAATCACGCCGATGTCGTTTGTGGCCGCGGCTACGCCGTTCTCCACGTCTGAGTGTTCGGTCTTATGAGCAACCCCGGTTCCGTCCGGGAGATCGGCACCTAGCTGGCCGGATGACGCGCTCATCCACTGCAGGAGCAGCACCGTATGTTCCTCTGTCAGCGGCGAACGATCGGCGAGGATGCGAAGCAGTTGAACGGCTCCTCGTGGCTCGAACCAATTGCGGTATTGGAGAGAGTGCTCGCGGTGAAGCGCGCGCTCGTCGTCCCGCAGATGAAAGCCAGTCACGCCCAGCGAGGCGATGTAGTCTCCGACGATCTTGGGTCCGCCCGCCAGTCGAAGCAAAATGTCGGCGGCAGTATTGTCGCTCAGAGAGACCGTCATTTGCAGAAGCTCTCGCAAGGGCACATCAACGCCTGCTTGAGGATACTTATCCTGAAGGGGACTGTATGGCCTGGGAAGAATAAGGTCCGATTTCTGGAACGGGATCGACTGGTCGAGAGAGAACTTTCCCTGCTCCACCTGATGAAGGACTGTAAGAACCAGCGGTAGTTTGAAGACAGATTGCATCGGAGGACGGGCTGCTGGATTGAGGTCGCAATTTAGCGGCATCCCTGAGAGCGAGCAGGCTACTGATACTTTTCCGTGCGCGTCCGCAGCGATGTCGCGGATCTGTTGCTGGAGAGGCTTTTGGGCTAACGCAGGAAAGGCAAAAAAGAAAAATAGCAAATAGAGACGTATTCTTCGTTCGTATTGGACTGTGCTAACGCTCAGCGATTATAACGATTCTTGCACCGTGGAAATAACGGTTCCTCGGCCCGCTCAGAACGATGCGGACGGCCGCCCATCGCCGCGGGAATTTGCCAGCGATGGGCGGACCTGCTCGCAAAATCTACGGAAAGAACTACAGCGAGCGGCCGAAGTTGAAGGTGATGCCGGTGGTCAACTCGAAGTTGTTCGTTGACATCGTCAAGCTTGACACCGGTGTGCCGTCTCCCGAAAAAGCGTTGAGCATTTGACCATGAACGTAATCCACTTCGAGAATGCGGATGCCCCAGCGCCCGTGATTCCAGTCAGCACCGCCGCCAGTCTTAAAGGCGAAACCGCTGCCGCTGATCTTAATGATCTCAGGATTCGGCGTGCCGCACGTCTCGCCGGTCCCTGGAGTGCACGTATCTCTCAGCGTATTACCCACATGCATGCCGCCGACCAGGAAATGGGTGAAAAGGGAGAAATTCCCGACGTTTTGAAAGAGCCTCGGTCCGAACGCGTAAGTATACACGCCCTGATCTTCCCCGTACTGAGTTCCGGTGTAGTAGGTCGCAGGCTCGCTCAAGATCGTCGATGTACCGTTGTGACCGGTGAAGTTCGCCTCCAAGCCAATGTGGTTGCTAAGATTGACTGCGAAAGCAGCGCCGTACCCATTCAGCGCCGTGTCCAACGTAAAAGGAGCCTCTTCGGGTAAGAAGGCTCCGCTCGTTCCGTACGAATAGCCGCCGAAGACGCTGTAGCGCGTGGTTTGCGCGCCGGCCTGCGAGGCTACGCAGACCGTCATTCCAAACAAAAGCGCGGCTGCCACACCAAACTTCCGAATGATTTTAGACATTCCTTCCCCTTTTAGTTTTTTAAGTTTTTTACCGCTAGCAGCTTTGTAATTCCACGGTAGGCGAGGCCGGCGGCGAGAGCAATTCATATCGAAATTTTCGCGCGGTCAAGCGCGATCATTTGTTATTCGTAAGTTGGACACACTTTTCCGAGGCTTCTCCCGAGGAACCATTGCCTTTCCTGCGCTGATTTGTTTAGAGGAAGCAGCCGAGCGCGCCTTCGAAGCCTTGCTCGACGCGGCCGTCGGGCCAGACGACGATCGGGACCACGTCGCCGTATTTGCGAGCTTCGTCCATCGTTGCCTGGCTCAACTCGACGCGGCGCTCTTCGTAGGCGATCCCTTCCGCTTGCCACTTTTGCAGAAGCTTCACGCAGGCGTCGCAGCCGCGGATGGTGTACACGATGGGAACCGGCGAGGACATGAGCAACGATTTACCCGAGATCTGGAATTCCGAGAGCCGAGGAGAGCAGCGCGCGCATCTCCTTGATGGATTCCTTGCGCCAATCGGGAAAGCGCGGCGCGATGCGTTCGATCACTTCGCGCAGGAATGTTTGCCTCACGGCTTCGGGAGCTGTGGCGAAGGTGGCGCCCGGCGGCAAGCGCAGCTCCGAACGAACTTGGCCGATGATTGCGGCGAGCTCGGCATGGGCGCCGGCGGAACGTTCGGTGAAATGCGCGATATAGCGAGTGTCTTTTGTGTAGAAGACGAACACGGGTATCGCTCGCGCTTTTCCACCGTTGCTGAGAAATTCGTCCATGATGTCCGGATTTTCGTCGCGCAGGAAAACACGCAGGTCCGCGCCGGTGGATTCGGCAATGCGCGCGACCGTGGGCAATTCGCGGTACACGTCACCGCACCAGGCTTCGGCCAATGCAAGGATCTTCTTGGGACCGTTCGGCAGAGCCACGGCCTTTTTGAAGAAGGAAATGTCTTCGGCCGTGAGGGCCGAGCCGTTGTAAAACTGCTCGAACTTGTCGCGATTGACGGCCGCTTGCGCGATGAAATCCGAGTAGCGGAGACCTTGTTCGAACCGCTGAGGCGTGACGACGGATGCCGCTTCCATGATGGCCTTCTTGACGGAGCTCGTACGAGCGAATCTTATCATACGGCTCGCTTGCAGTGTTTTCGTCTGAAGCGGCAAACGGCGCGCACTACCCAGAGGAGAATCTCTTCCCCGCAAAATCAGACGCCGGAAACGAAGGGATTCTCAATGCGTATCCCGCCAATTCTCTGGCCTGCGTTCAGATCTTCCGAGAGGATCGTTTCGGCGCCGAGCCTGATTGCGGATGCGACGATCAGCGCATCCCAAAAGCTGACCTGGGACTCATCCTCAATCCGAAACGCGACCGACACGTCGTCGGAGGTTGTGACGCCACACCAGAGGGAGTAGCTGTTGACGATCATTCGCGCCGAAGGCTTTGGCAGCGGCCGAGAGATCTTCCGCGTGACGTTCACGTAAAATTCCTGGAGCACCTGCACGCTCATTAAGCCCGTGCGCTCACGCCACAGATCGCGGAGGATCTCCGCCGCGAGGTGATGCTTCGCGCCCGCATCGATATCGTGCGCGTAGAGCAGCACGTTCGTGTCAACAAACGTTTTACCGCTCATGCAGCGCATCGCGGGAGATCAGCTCGAGGCCGCCCAAATGAAAACCTTCGTCCAGCAGAGCGAGTGCTTGCCGTTCCGCCCTCTCGTAAGCTTCTTCCTCTCCGACCAATACTTCGATCTGGCTCGCAACCAGGCCACTGATGGATGTCGATCTGCGCGCGGCCACAATTTTGGCCTTGCGGATGGTTTGGCGATCCAAGCTGATAGTTAGATTTTGCTTTTCCGTGTCCCTTGCGTCCATGCGTAGTCTCACGTAATATACGTGTAGCACGTCTTTTGCGTGACGTCAATGAAACAAACGCGAGGGGGAGACGCTATCCCCTTAACGAGCAATGGGCGGACCGGTTTCGGAGCGGGGCGCGCCAGGGCCGGGCTGGCCCAACGGTTCAGTGCGCGGGCCGTAATGCGGGATTGGGCGGCCAAGCTCGTAAGCGCCCAAATCGGGAGCGCGGCCGGTGAAATCGTCGTTGATGGTGGGCAGCAGCACGCCCGCGTCAATGGCGGCCGATCCGGGACGCAGCTGAAAATCGAAATCCTCGGGATTGTAGAGGCGCTGCGGATCGGATTTATCGGGCATGGGAACTTTTTCGAACACGTTGTAGTCAATGAGGACGCTGTGCTTTTCCTGCCCGGTGGCCTGTTGAAATTCGCGCAAGGTTTTGAAATGCCGGGTGACGAGCTTGCCGGAATAGTCGGCGGACACATCGAGCGGCGGCGAATTCCACTCGAATGAGTCGTCCCCTCCGGGATTGGGATGGTAGCCGTTGTAATCGGACGACGAATAATTGGTGAATGTGCTGAGATTGAGGACCGGGCCGGCCCAACCGTCGCCCAAAATCAAATTGTTGAGGAAGTGCATGTTGGACGCAGGACCGAACAGACGCCCTTGGCCGACGAGCGTGTTCTGGTAAATGAGAACGCCAGCGGGCGTGTCTATGAGCTTGAGCGGACCGCCGGTGGTCGTGTTGTAAACCACGTTTTGATAGAAGTAGAGCGGGCCGCCAAAAGTAGGCTGCGCGCTGAGCGCGCCTCCGGCGGAATTGAAGCAGCGGTTGCGAAAGACGCGAATGTTGTGCGCGCCGCCATCGGCCTCGATGCAGTTGTCGGCTACGTTGTAGATGTCGTTGTTGTAGAAATCGATCGAGACGGGCACGCGGTCCGGATTTTCGTTGGGCGTGCCGTCTGGATCGCCGTAGGTGGCGATGTCGATTCCGTCGTGCCAGTTGGCAACGTAGTTGTAAGCGACCACGTGGCCCTGTCCGTAAATTTTGATTGCGTATTCGGACGTGATCAGCGCCGGGAAGCCGGGAAATTTCGCCCACACGTCCGCACGCCACCAGCTTTGCAGCTTTTCCGGATTGTGGCGGCCGATGAAGACATTGTCCGCGATATAGAAATCCTTTGAGCCGGACCATTCGTCCTGCACAGCGCGGCCGATGTTGTAAAGGCGGCAGTGCTTCAGAGTGAAGCCGCTGGCGCCGGCGATGTCTTTGTATCCCAGCAGAAACGCGACGTTGGTGTTGCGGACGGTGATGCCTTCGAAATAGTTGTAGTTCCCGGCCATCAGATTGAAGAGCGTCTGATTGCCATCGCCATCGAAGATTACTTCGCCATCGCCCGCACCTTTAATCACGATGGGCTTATCCGGCGTGCCGCTTGCCGTAAGGTAATACGTGCCGTCGAACGGAGTTCCTAAAGCGGCGAGATTGCGATCGAAACCGCCGTAGTTAAAGCGATTGTCTTTATACAGGCCAGCGTGGACGAGAATGATGTCTCCGGGCAGGACGCGCGGGGGCATCACGTTGGAGTGGTCGGACTCGTCGGAGCCCATGTAATACGCGGCTAGCAAGCCCGTGAACGCGGGCTGCTGCTTGGGTCCTTTGTAGCCAAAGGGATAGACGTTATAAACGTGGCCGCCCGTGGCGGGCTCTGGCTCCTTGCGCGTGCGAACTGTGACCGTGCGGACGGCGCGGCCCTTCACACCATCGGGATCGGAAAGCACGAAGCGGCATTGGTATTCGGTGCCGGGCTGCAAGTTGAGCAGGCTGCCAGCAAACATATTCGGCGCGACGTAATCGAAATAATGGCGGCTGCCGCCGCGCGGAATGCCGGCCGTGACTCGCTCGCCATCCAAGCGCAAAAGCGGCAGGCCGTTGCGCCATTGCGTGTCGCCTACTTTGCGGAAGGTGACGTCCACGCGAGCGTTGCGATTGGCGTCGCCGGAAATGCGCCATTCGAAGCCAAGCGAAACGAGCGTGGGGCGCTCGACGGTGAATGCGCCGGCGATGGTCTTGTTCTGCGCGCGGGCCACGGATGGGAAAAGCAATACGGCGACGAGAGTTGCCCACGCGCCAAACGCGCGGCCGGCGCCGGATAATCTCGGACGGAGTTTCGTAAGAGCGCACCTCAGCCGAGCAAGCGGAAGTTCCTGTCGCATGGTTCACTCCATCGCTGCATGCTAACTGACGGAACGCATTGTACGCGGACGTGAACCGAGCCACAGCGGTTTCTTCCAGAAAACGGCCAGGAGTGCTTGAAGAGCGATGGAACCGCGGCAGGGCGCGGCGTGGGAGATGAGGCGCGCCCGGATGCGATTCTACTTAGCGGGAACCAGCACTCGGCGTGGATAAAGGAGTCTTACTTTGCTCTGTTCGGTGCGGATGTTGATGGAGCGCAAATCGCCATTTTTCTTGGAACTGGCGCGCGCTTCGAAGGTGGCCAGGTACTGATTGCGGAGGATGGTATTCAGCTGGTCCAGAAAGGGCTTGAAGGAAACCGGCGTCGAAACGCCCTGAAAGAATCCGTCGCCGCCGGAATCCGTGGTGATCTGACCGAGATTGCCTTGCGCGATCATTCCGAAAAAGCTGAGGCCGAGGCGCAGAGGACCGACGTAAATGCTATCGACGTGGACGCCGGACCGCTGCACATCGTTAACGGCGGTATCAAAATAGGGGTCCTGGACGCCGGGCTCCAATCGATCCAGCCCGCTTGTGAGCAGCAGAACTTCGCGGCGCGGCGCGTGGCCGGGCCACTTCTTCGCCAAGTCGCTTAGCGAAAGATAAATGCTGGGCGAAGCTCCGGAGCGGCGGCCGAGCGGGAGGCGCAGCTTTTTGGCAACCGCGTCACGATCGGTGCTGAAATTGGCAGCGGCTGTGAACGTGCCGAACTGCGCGTAGAAAATTCCCACTTCCGTATCGCTTGGCTGCTCTTGGATGAAATTCTTCAAATCGTTGAATTGAGTGCCGAGCGCAGTTGGCGATACCGCGTCGTCGATTAAAATTGCGACCTGAAGAGCGGCGTGCCCGCCCTTGGCCGCTTCCCAACCGGTGAGGTTGAGCTTGTTTTTACCGGAGTAAACGCTTACGTCGTCTTTCGTGATGGCAGGCGGCGGGCTGTAATCAGGGCCAAGCGCTGTAACAACCGTGGTGACGGAAACGTTGGAAGCGTTGGACTGCGAGCGCGCAAATGCTGCCAGCGCAAGCAGCGATACAGCGAAAAGAACGAGCAGCGACGTGGCGGCTGAACGGTAGCGTGCGAGCATGTAAGTCGCCTCCTTTACAGGAGATGCAAAGAGGCGGCGGCGAGATGCACGATGCAGGCCCCCGCTTGCTCGAAGCCACATCGAGCGAGGAACACAACATGCAGCGCGCGAATTCGCGGCGCTCCGGTTTCATTCAGCAGCGGGACCTATTGAGCGTTTGTCGCAGGCGGCTCGTAAAATTCCGTGAAGGCTCCGACGTCAGGATCGCGGAAGAGCGCCACGCGGTAGCCGGTGGACATGGTCACGATGCCGTCGGAAACCATCTGAATTCCGGCGCCCTTCAGCCGCGCGACGAAAGCGTCGATATCGGTGACTTCGAATCCCATGCAGCCCACGCCGCTATCGGTGATTTTGTAGGGCACGATGGGCCGGCTGCGATTTTCGTACTGCACGAATTCGAGATGCATGTGAGCGCTGCGATCTTCGGCAAGGGGGAACACGGTGTTGATGATGCGCATCACGTTGCCATGCGCGCCGACCGCGGAATCGAGGAAATCGCCGGCAATCCAGTCGCCCACGGGAGGCACTTGCGCGCCGAGCAGCGCGCCGTAATATCCTTCCGCTTTGTCGAGGTTCACGATTACGAGCCCGATGTGATTGAAGCCCGGAGGATTTCCCGCGCGCGCCGGGCGGCCATCTTCCGCAGGACGGGCGGGACTGGCGCCGGCGATTTCGACGTCCAAACCGTCGGGATCGGTGATGTAAGCGATCGTGCCCTTGGTCTGCCCCGGCACGGCAATCAATTTCCCGCCCCAAGTTTCGGACCAAAGCATGTTGTTCTCTTTTAGCTTCGCCCAGAGCGCGTCGGCATCGGGAACGGTGAGATCGATGTGCGTCTGCGCGGGATACCACGGCTTGCCGCGAGCAGCGTCGCGCCGGGGAATGCCGCGAAATTCGCGGAGGTAAAGCGTGAACGGCTTGCGCTCGCCGAGATTGCTATTGATCTGCAGCTTAGCCATTCGCGACTCGACGCCTTTGATTCCGTAAATCTGGTTGAAAACTTTGTCCACGTGCCACGCGGGATTCACGCCGGGCACCTCGCTGAAACCGAGCAGCTTGTAAAACTTCACGGAGTTTTCGAGATTCGAGACCATGCGGGCCTCGAAGCCGATGCCAACCACGTGCCCCTTGCTCATGTTGACGAACGAAGGCATCGCGGGCGCTCTATCCTGCGCACGCGTCGCGAAAGCCGCTGCGAAAATCAGCGTGGATGCGGCTGCGAGCACGGAAGCTCGGAAGCGGAGTGGCGAACGCAAACGCAATGGATAATTCACGGCAATCCTCCTGTGGCGAGGCGCATGTATAATTTCAGGCGATCACGCCCACACGCGATCGAGCGTAGGATTTAACACGCTTCAGATTTGGTGTCCAGAAATTTGGGCGGAATGGCCGGTACACCCCTCATTGCTACGGAGAAATAGCGGTGAGCGTGCCCTGCACTTCAGCTTCGGCGGCGCCGCGGCGAACGGAAACGCGGAGATTCCAAGCGCCTGGATGCGGCAAATTTACCGTGCCGCCCTCCAGCAATTTGAGGCTGGACGCTTGCGCCGTCGCGCGGACGAGCGGCGAGGGATCATCCGACGCGTTCGGTTGCGCGATCGAGAGGCTAACGGGCGCGTCGAGAATCGGCTCGCCAGTATCGCGATCCTGTACAAGCACGGAGACATCGCAAGGGCCGGCGGCAATCGGGCCGGGATCGGTGAACACCGTGATACGGAATGGCCCGGAAATTCTCTGCACTCGGATTACATCCCCATCCGTGTCGATCGCGCTCGGAGCGAGGTAACCATAGGCGAGCGCCGCGACCGGCAGAATCAAGATGAGCGCGGACAACGCGACGCGGCGAAAACGGGACTCCGGCAGCCAGAGAGGACGCGGCACAGAAGCGCGCTCGTGGCGCCGCGGTGAAAGCAGTCTGGCAACCAGAAAAAGCGCGGGAATCACGAAACCGAATCCGCCGATGAACCACATCACCACGCCCGCGAGCACCTGATCGTTGACAGCCGAAATCGCGCCGAGCCGCGGAAAACTCAAATAAGGCGCGTACAGCACGCGGCCGGAAAAGACCAGGAAGGCCGCGATCGCTGTATTCACAAAATCCGCGAGGATTAGATAGACCGGTACGGTCCAGCGCGGCCAGCGCGCGCGGCTGGGCCACGGCTGGACAACCGGCCACCAAAACAAAAGCGACGTGACCAAAAACGACGCGTGCTCGATTTCGTGCCAGCCGTCCGAGCGGAGAGCCAGATCGTACGG
>JASHPG010000227.1 GCA_030038275.1 Candidatus Acidiferrales bacterium
CCGTGGCTCTCATAATTGCGCGAGTCGCGCGCGGGCAGATTTCCAATCCCATCATTCAGTTGGCCGAAACAGCTCGCGTGGTCTCGCGCGATCAAGACTTCGCCGTGCGCGCCGGGCCCGTTCAAACTCGCGACGAAATCGCCGTTCTGATCAACTCCTTCAACGCCATGCTCTCCGAAATTCAGCGGCGCGACGAAGCTCTCCAAGAAAGTGAGGCGCTGTTCCGCACGCTGGCGGATTCCCTGCCCCAGTTGGCCTGGATGGCTGAGGGTAACGGCAGCATCTTCTGGTACAACCAGCGCTGGTACGACTACACTGGCGCTTCCGAGAAGGAAATGCTCGGATGGGGCTGGGAATCGGTCCACGATCCGAAAACTGTGGACGGCGTGCTGGCGAAGTGGACAGCTTCGATCGAAAGCGGCGACCGCTTCGAGATGGTTTCTCCCCTTCGCGGTAAAGACGGCGCTTATCGCGATTTCCTTACTCTCGCCGTCCCGCTGCGCGACTCTCGCAACCACGTCGTTCGCTGGTTCGGCACCAATACCGACATCACCGCGCAGCGCCGCGCCGAAGATGCCCTCCGCGAGAGCGAAAAACTCGCCGCCACCGGCCGCCTCGCGGCCAGCATCGCTCACGAAATCAATAATCCGCTGGAGGCCCTCGCCAATCTTCTTTTCCTGGCTAAAAGGCACCCGGAGAGGGCGCCGAATTTCCTGGATACGGCCGAGCAGGAATTGGATCGCATCGCCGAAATCACGCGGCACACCCTGGGGTTCTATCGCGATACGTCAACCCCTGTTAAGATGAGTGTAGCGGATGTCGCTAACGGGGTCTTGGCTCTCTATGACCGCAAGCTGCGATTCAAGAGCATCTCTGTCAAGAAGCGGTTCTCGCGAGACACCCGGATTTGCGGCTTCCCCGGTGAAATCAGGCAAATACTTGCGAACCTGGTCGTGAATGCGATCGATGCCATGAGTTCCCAAGGACGAATGACGATCAAAATCTCGCCGGCGCGCGAATGGTCCCGTTCCCGGCGCTCCGGCGTGCGCTTCACGATTCTCGATAACGGCCCCGGAATAGCTCTCGATCAATTGCGGAAAATATTCGAACCCTTCTATACCACCAAAAAAGATGTGGGAACCGGATTGGGGCTTTGGCTCACCCAGAACTTGGTCCGTAAACATGACGGAACCATACGCGTGCGCAGTTCTGTAAATTCCCTGCGCTGCGGTACGGCATTTTCAATTTTCTTCCCGCGTGAACTCGCGCAAGATCAGAATCCTCCTTCTCATCCTCGCGGGGAAGCCGAGGAGAAACCCGATGCTTTCAATTGATTGCGGCCTGGAAATTTGGTGCCACGATCCGGCCATCCCGCCGGGAGGATTCCCCGACGACCCAGATTCCCTGTTCCGCGAAGATTCCAAGCCTCGTCGGCTCCGCGTTCTTGTTGTGGACGACGAACCGACCATTACCGAAACTCTCGTTGAAATTTTGAATGGCGAGGGTTTCGATGCGGTCGCGGCTTCCACGGGCGATGCCGCGCTCTCGTCAGCCCGGTCGTTCTCACCCGACGTGATCCTCAGCGACGTTGTGATGCCCGGCATGAACGGCGTCGAGATGGGCATTCTCGTCCGAAAAATATTGCCGAAATGCCGCATCATTTTGTTTTCGGGACAGAGCGCCACGGTCGATCTTTTGCGCTCCGCGCGCAGCCAGGGCCATGAATTCGAGATCGTGCCTAAACCCGTGAAACCAGAAAAACTGATCTCTATGATCCGTGGAACTGTGATCTAACGCAGCCGTGGACTCCCTGCTACCTTCACAAAATATTTACGGCCCTCGCCGCAAGCAGCGCCAGAATCAATAGCGAAATCAGTGCCTGCGCCATCATCGCCAGCTTCGCGCCCCGCGACAGCACGGCCGTATCCGTCGGCGAGAACGCCGTGCTCGTGTTGAACGCCAAAAACAAGTAATCGACGAATTGTGGCGACCATGCCACTCCATCCGTCCCGCCTTCCGGCCGGGTCATTTGAGGAAACAAGAAAGCGCTCCTGATCGGCCCAGCCGCGTGCTCTCTGGCGTGTGGTCCGCCCGCATCGAGTCTCCAGTACCACAGCGCGAACACCAGCACGTTCGTGATCCACAGCCCCGCCGCTGAACGCAGCAACGCTGCCGGCGCTTCGCGATGCGACGACAGCCCTTGCACCAGGAATATCAGCGATCCGATTAGAAAGATCGTCAGAATACCGTCCGCAATCACGGCGAGCCCGTGATTCAGACGGTGACGCCCGCTGCGATGCGTAATCGCCAGCGGAGCCAGCAGCACCAGAATGATCGCAAGCAGCAGCCAGCGCGGTCCCACCGAAAGCTCATCCGGCAGGCCCCAGTACATGCACCCGGCGGCGATCAGTGCCGCGGCCGCCGGCCACCTTGGCTCCTGTTCGCGCTCCACTCGCGCTTTCGAATGTGTTTTATCCGCTGCGTTCATTTGCCGCCCAAATTACCGCCAGCGAGCAGGTGCCGCCTCATGGATTGGCGCAAAAGATGGATTGGTACAAAAGGACGTCGCGGCCCTCACACCCTGATCTTATCCTTCGTCCGCGCGGCCACTGCGGAAGTCCGACCGTACTGTTGCGGTTGAGTTAGCCCTGCCACGTGGAGAACAAATGCGCGCAGGTCGCCTGAACCCTATTTCGAATTACGTGAAAATACCGTCAAATCGATCGCGTCGGCCATCGCTTTGTATCCAGCGTCGTTCGGATGCAGATGGTCGCGAATGTTGAATGATGGACGAATCTCCAATGGATTCGCGGGATCCTGCACAGCCTTGTCGAAATCGACCACCGCGTCGAAGGCGCCGCCGGTTAGAATCCAGTGGTTCACCGCCTCCCGGATTTTCTCGCCCTGCTCGCTGGAATAGCTAGCGCCTTGATAAGGCGTCAGCGTCGCCCCCATCACTTTGATGCCGTGCAGATGGGCGCATTCGATGATCTGTTTCTGCGCCGCGATCAAGCTCTCGGCCGATACGGCATTTTCGGCTCCCAGCCGCCCGTGCAAGCCGATGTCGTTGATCCCTTCCAGCACGATCATCCACTTCACGCCGGGCACGCTGAAAACATCCCGGTCCAGACGCGCCAGCGCCGGCACGCCCATCAGATTCTCAAGCAGTTGATTCCCCGAGATGCTTTCGTCCACTACGGCCCACTTCCCAGCGAGCGACTTATCCGCCGCGATGCGATCCGCCAGTCGGCTTGGCCAGCTGCTGTCCGTATCAGGCGTGGAAGTAGCGCCGTCCGTTATCGAATCGCCAAAAGCGACGATCGCCCTCGTATTTTCGGGAGCGAGAACATCGACGGTCGAAATCCAGTACCACGATTGCGTCGTGGACTTCGCCTCGATCGAGGGCGCGGAGGTGAAATCGCCGGGCCCGGAAATATAGGTCGTGTGCAGCCCTGTCAGATGATCGGTCGGGTTTTCCGCCTTCCCAGGGACGTACACGCTGATCGCCAGATATGTAAGCGGCGGAACGCGTAAATCGACCGGATCGCTTAACGCCGCCGCGCCAGCCGGAATAGTGACCGATGGCTCGCCGCTAAATGTAAGCACATGGTCCGTCGAGGTGACGATGGACGAGTCCTTATCGCGCAGAGCTATATGCGCCGCGCCGATACGAAGCGCCGTGGTGCCGAAAGCGTTCGAAAGCTGTACCCGGACTTGCGAGCCGCCAATGCTGGACCGCACGATCATGCGCACCGTCTGATTTTCGAATGATGGCGGCGGAGGAAAAATCGGCGGCCGGCTCGCCTGCCCGGATCCATTGCCAGGCGCGGGACGATTCATGGACGCAGGCAGAACGATGATGGCGCTTTGCGGTGACGCGGCCCACGTCGCAACCCAGTGGCGCTGCGCCGCCGGCGCCTTTGGCGAATACGCGAACAGCATCGCAACAAGCGCGGCGAACAGGGAAAGGCCGCGAACGCTACGTGATTGCATCTGATTGCCTCCGGAATGCGGCAGGAATTATTGATGCTGGCGGCGCAAATTTCAAGGTGCCGTTGGAGATACCCGCTGTGCTGCTCGGAAGCGCGCCGTCGCCGGCTTCCTTGGTGCGCTACCGGAGGCCGCGCCGACGCGCCTAGTGCGAGGATTTCGGCGTCGCGATGATCTTCGGCGGTTTCACGGCAAGGTACGTCACCGTAGCCCACCGTGCCTCGACGCTGACTCTAACTCCAGGCTTCAGCGCCCCACGGTCAACCTTCATATCGTCAGGGATTGTGATCCAAACCGCGGGTTGCACGGTGAGCGGCTTCACATCCAGGATGTTCCCGCTGAATGATTGCACCGTCCCCACGATTTCCGTGGCAGCGGCTTCCTTGCTGCCCGCCGTTTTCGCATTGCCCTGCGAGAAAGCTGGAAACGCAAACAGCCCAAGCGCAATCACAATGGAAAGCGATTTCGTTCGGGTCATGAGCCCCACCGTCTCAAGGTATTGCCAGCGAGCCCCTTACGATGACCATTCCCGTGAATCCAATTCGGAGTCGCTGGCGCCCGTAACATACACCGGGAACCGTAACATGGCAACGTGAGTGTTTCGCGCTGAGGCAATCGCGTTCCAACAGCAGGTTACGAACGGCTATCGCGTACTGAGTGGTTTTTTCGCCAAATCTTCCAGGCCCGGGTAGGAAGAAGCTTCGACGAAAGTGTGCTCCGGCGGCTGTGAGCCTTTTTTGATCGCTTGTGCAAGCTCGTCGAGCGCTTTGTCCGTCGTTAGCGACGTGAGCACGGCAGCCCGGAACGTCCCGTGATCGACCAGCGGCTTTAGTTGGCTGGCCACGCCCGCGCCCACGCACGGAACGCGCAGCCATTTCGCGCGTTCCGATTCGTCGGATTTGCTCTCGAAAGCTTTGCGAGCGCCAAAGATGAAATCCGCGTTCTGCGAAACGATCAGATGCGTGCCCTCCGCATGCACCGTCGAAAGATTCAGCCAGGAAGTAATGGCTGCGGCGGCGTTGTCCGCCGTCGAGCCTTGCACTTTCACGCTTTTCACCTCGACGTTTGGAGGCTTGCCGCGCTCCAACCCTTCGAAACGCCGCGAGGCGATCGAACTCATCGCCGGTCCGCGCAAGTACAGCACCGAGCCGCCATGCGGCAATAGCGCCGCAATCTGCCGCCCTTGCAAGCGTCCTACTTCCAGATGATCCTGCGAGACAACGAACACAGGCGCCTTCGCATGTCGTCGCAGCTTCGGGACGTAATCAACCTGCGCGTTGCTTATCACCCACGACAGTCCGGCGGCTACGGCCGCGTCGGCCACCCGTGGCAAGCCGGTCGCATTCACCGGCTCGATCAAGATCGCGTCTGGGCGGTCCGCTTCTTTCCCTTGAACCAACGAAAGGAGCTGCTGGCTTTGCAAAATCGGGTCCATCTCGGCCGAAATGACCTGTAGGTCCATACCCAGACGGCTCGCCGCCGCTTGCGCGGCCGATGTCTGTTCGCGCAAATATAAGTTGTCGCCAGGAATGGCGTAAACGCACTTAAGTTTTTTCACGCCCGCTCCCGGTGGATTCAATTGAATGAGACGCGAGGATGCCGTGGCAGGTTCCCACCCAAATCGAGTTTAAACCCAATGTTTTCCGCTGGCCCACAGTTTCGTCCGGCTTGTGACCTTAACGGTATCCCTCCCGGTACTTAGTGGTGGGCTAGTTTGATTTTCGTTTTGCGTCGGGCTCTCGTAAAACACTCTGCGTTTTGGGGCAGTATCGTACCCGAGCACCCAAAATTCAACTATCCACCACGGGCACCTTAGGATTGCTACCCGTGAAGAGCGGCCATACTTTATAATTTTCAGTATATGAATTTCTTGCGGCGCGGATCCATCCACCTGTTCCGCTTCAAGGGCATCAATCTCTACCTTCACTGGTCGTGGTTTTTGCTGGCGGCTTTTGCTGTCACCTACCGCGAAGGTAGCTTTTCCTCCGTGGGCTGGAACATGCTGGACTATGCCGCTCTCTTCGCCATCGTAACGATGCACGAATACGGTCACGCTCTCGCTTGCAGGCATGTCGGCGGAACTCCCGATCAGATCGTGCTCTGGCCGCTCGGCGGCGTCGCTTACGTAAACCCTCCGCAGCGCCCTGGCGCCACGCTCTGGAGCATCGCCGCCGGGCCGCTCGTCAACGTCGCGCTTGCGCCCATCCTGCTGGGGCTGCTGTATGCGGGCGCGCTGCTCGGCTGGGCCACTCTGCTCCCCAACGTCTTCGTCTTCATAAAAAATGTAAACGAGATAAATCTCGTTCTGCTCGTCTTCAACATGCTGCCGATTTTCCCGCTGGACGGCGGCCAAATCCTGCGATCGCTGCTTTGGTTTGTCGTGGGACGCGCGCGAAGCCTGCAATTCGCCGTGTGGATCGGGTTCGTGGGCGCGGCTGGACTAATCGCCGTCGCGATATTTTCGCGCTCGCCGTGGATCGCGCTGATCTCCGTGTTCATTCTGATGAACTGCTGGAGTGGCTTGCGGCAAGCTCAGGTCCTGGCGCGAGTCGCGAAACTCCCGCGTCATGCGGGGTACGCCTGCCCTTCTTGCCACGCGGCGCCGCCCGTTGGCCGTTTTTGGCTTTGCGGCCTTTGTCGCCACCCGTTCGATATATTCGAAACTCGGGCGATCTGTCCCAATTGTTCGGCCAGATTTTCCACTACTCGCTGCCTCGACTGCGGCGTGCAGGGGCCGGTCAGCGAGTGGGCTCCCGAAACTCCGGCCCTGGTCAGAACATGATCGCCCGATTCCAGCCGGATTCTTCAGCCCGTCTATCCTGAAAAAGTTAACCGCCTCCGGAAAAAATGACAGGGTCGGCCACCGCAACCCGCCTGTGGAAAATCCGCGTCCTTTGCCCGCGCGTGGCTCTCGCCGCTAAACCCGCCGTTTGCAGCACTTTGCGCCTTCACCAAAAGAGCACATCTTTCCCCCAAACGATTCCGCTTGGCCAAGTTCGGCTACTTCGTTGCTCTATTCCGCCTGGCAGTCACGGAATCCAGCCGCCGGAAATTAGAGGGAGAACTCATGTCAGAAACGGCGATGGGCGTTACCCAAGTTGACGCGGTTTCGGAAAAGCGGTTGTGGCAAGCCGTTCTGTTAACAACGATTCAAGATTGGATATCAGGTCCGCTACGGAGCAAGCGCCAAGCTGAGGAGTATCTCTTCCAGGATCAAAAGGACTTTCAAGCCGTCTGCCAATCCGCGGGAATGGATCCAAACCAACTCCGCGCCAAGCTCAACCGTCTGCGAATGCGCCGGCTGACGAACCCGCAGTCGAACGCAGCTTTCAGTTAGCTGGAGGGTTATCGCATAAAGCGCTAGCCCCGCTTACACGACGCGAAGCGGCGCAAACCCACCGCCGCGTCGCGATGCTCGATGCGCTTAGCCGCGCGTCTTGCGGCCAATCAGAAACCCGATCACGAATCCCGCGCCAATCGCGCTCAGTGCAGCGGTCAATGGCTTGCGCCGTATCTGCCGGCCAGTCAGAGTGACCACGTCACCCGCGGCCTCATAGCTGCGCACCGCCGCGGTCCTAACAACCTTCGCCCCATCTGCCACAACGGAAGCCGTCTTTTTGGCCACGTCCTTGGCAACGTCGGCCGAATCCTCGAACACATCGGTGGTTTTGTCCAAGATGGCTGTTTTCGCTGACTTCATGTTCGACTGCCTCCTCCCTCGGTTACAGACCTAAACGTTTTGATGCACGGAGCGCAATCGGGGGCGCGACCTGCCGCAAAAAAACTCCCGTCCCTCTTCCCTACCAAACTTGAAATCACGTACCTCATTCATCTCGCTACATCGATAGCGCTTCGCCTTCTCAAAACAAAAGCCCCCAGGACGAATCCTGGGGGCTGCAAATTGCTCCATCTTTTCCGCGAAACAGCCGTTCTTCTTACGTTCCCTCATTCCACGAAGCCAGATAATGCTCCTGCTCCGGCGTCAGTTTATCGATCGAGACGTTCATCGATTCCAGCTTGAGCTTCGCGATCTGTTGATCGAGATGCTCGGGAACGGCGTAAACCTGATTCTTCAATTCCTTTGAGTGCTTCGTCATGTATTCGGCCGCGAGCGCCTGATTGGCGAAGCTCATGTCCATCACGGATGCCGGGTGCCCCTCCGCCGCGGCGAGATTGATCAAGCGGCCGTCGCCAAGCAGATAAATGCGGCGTCCGTCTTTCATCGTGTACTCTTCCACGAACGGGCGCGCGATCTTCTTGCCGCTCGAAAGCCGCTCCAGCGCCGGAATATCGATTTCCACGTTGAAGTGGCCCGAATTGCTCACCACGGCGCCGTCTTTCATCCTCTCGAAATGTTCGTGCGCGATCACCGATTTATTTCCAGTGACGGTGACGAAAACGTCTCCGATTTTCGCCGCTTCGTTCATCGGCATCACGCGAAAACCATCCATCACCGCCTCGATGGCCTTGGTCGGATTAATCTCGGTGACGATCACGTCCGCGCCGAGTCCCTTCGCGCGCATCGACACGCCGCGTCCGCACCAGCCGTAGCCCGCGACCACCACCTTCAGTCCGGCAAGCAAAAGATTCGTGGCGCGAATCACGCCATCAAGAGTCGATTGCCCCGTGCCGTACCGGTTGTCGAAGAAGTGCTTGGTCATCGCGTCGTTCACGGCGATCACCGGATATTTCAGCGTGCCGTCGTTGGCCATGGCGCGCAGCCGAATCACTCCCGTAGTCGTTTCCTCGGTGCCGCCAATTACGTTTCCAACCAGTTCCGGATGCTTGGTCACGAGCGTGGTAACCAGGTCCGCTCCATCGTCCATGGTGATCTGCGGCTTGTGCTCGATGGCCGCGCGAATGTGCGAGTAATACGTATCGTTGTCCTCGCCTTTGATCGCGTACGTGGGGATGCTGTAGTCGCGGATCAGCGAAGCGGCAACGTCATCTTGCGTCGAAAGCGGATTCGAGCCGCACAGCACCACATCCGCCCCGCCGTCGCGCAAAGTGATCGCCAGGTTCGCCGTCTCGCTGGTCACGTGCAGGCACGCCGACAGGCGCACGCCCTTGAGGGGTTGTTCCTTGATGAAGCGCTTCCGGATCAGCTGCAGGACGGGCATGTGCTGATTGGCCCATTCGATGCGGCGCTTGCCCTGTTCCGCCAGGGCGATGTCTTTCACGTCGCCTTTCACTTTCGCTACTGTTTCCACGAGTTCTCCCCTTCGAGTTGATTAAGAGACTGTGTTAAGAAATGTAGCGCCGGGCTTCAGCCCGGCAGGTTTTTCTCTGTCCGCGGGGTGCCACTACGCCTCAACTTAGCGCGTGGCCATTGCTGCGCCGCGAGAAGCCGCTTCCTTGCGAATGGCGTCAGCTTTGTCCGTGCGCTCCCACGTGAAGCCTGGTCCGGAGCGGCCAAAATGGCCGTACGCAGCCGTCGCGCGATAAATCGGACGCCGCAGATCGAGAGTTTCGATGATGCCCTTGGGCGTCAATTTGAAAAATCCGCGGATCAGTTCCGTGATCTGCGAATTGGGCAGCGTGCCCGTGCCGAACGTATCGACCATCACCGAGACTGGCTCGGCCACGCCGATCGCGTACGCCAGTTGCACTTCCACTTTGCGCGCCAGGCCGGCGGCAACGATGTTTTTCGCGATATAGCGCGCCATGTAGCACGCCGACCGATCCACCTTCGATGGGTCCTTGCCGCAGAGCGCCCCGCCACCGTGCCGGCCCACACCGCCGTATGTATCGACCATCAGTTTGCGGCCAGTCAAACCCGCGTCTCCCATCGGGCCGCCGGTGACGAAGCGCCCGGTAGGATTCACGTGAATCGTCGTCTTGTCGAACATTTCGCGCGGAATCACCGGCTTGATCACCTGCTCGATGATCGATTCGCGGATTTGCGACTGAGAGGCGTGATCGCCGTGTTGCGTCGAAATCACCACCGTCTCGACGCGCACGGGGCGTCCATTGGCGTATTCAACGGAAACCTGCGACTTGCCATCGGGACGCAGGAAATCAACCACCTTCTTCTTACGCACCTCTGAAAGCTTCAAGCAGAGCTGGTGCGCGAGCTGAATGGGCATGGGCATCAGTTCGGGCGTCTCGTCGCAGGCGTATCCGAACATCATTCCCTGGTCGCCAGCGCCGCCGGTATCCACGCCCATCGCAATATCCGGGGACTGCGGCTTCACGGCGGAAAGCACGCCGCAAGTATCCGCGTCGAATCCATACTTGGCGCGGTCGTAACCAATATCGCGAATCACGTCGCGGGCGATGCGCTCGTACTCGAGGGCGCCCCGCGCTTCCTTCTTGATTGTGATTTCGCCGGCGATCACCACCAAGCCAGTCGTAACCAGCGTTTCGCAGCCGACCCGGCCTTGCGGATCGTGCTGTATCACCGTGTCTAGTACGGCATCGGAAATCTGGTCGGCCATCTTGTCGGGGTGGCCTTCGGTCACAGATTCCGACGTAAACAAAAACTTCTCGTCATGTAGCACAGTAGTGCCCTCCAAGGACGTGAGAGGCGATTCGTGGGTTCAGACTACGCCTATTTCGTTCCAACCAAATCACAGAGGCTATCATGCGTCCCAAAACAGTGTCAATCGGATGCACCGAACCGCCAAAATCACCGCCCGAACGGCCGAATTCCCGCCCCGAACAGCGCGGTTTCAAGTCCTCTTCATATGGATTCTCTCTTGGTTTCAAGCTGTTTTCTGTGCGGTTGCGAGGTGGAGTGGCGGCTGCGGCCTTTTAGCGCAGCACTCCTCGCTTTCGCCGCGAAAGCTTTATCCTGACCCACGAAGGGCACTCTTCGCGGTTTGTGCGATGGTGCGTATTTCGCCCCATGTAGCGCCACGCTTTAGCGTGGCAGGCGACGAATCCGTGACCCACGGCAACCTGTGCCCTCGTCGCTCTCCCTGCCGGGGACACCTCTAGCGCAACACTCTTCGCTTTCGCCGCGAGCGGTGAGTGGTAAGTAGGGACCGCTGAGAAGCGTTGCCCGGGCCGCGCCACAAGACGTAGGGGCACAGCATGCTGTGCCCGCCGTTTCCGCTTTTCTGGGAACGCCAATCTTCTGATTACGGAGAGCCGAGGTCGTCGTAAAGCCGTTGGATTATCTTGTAGCACTCGCAGGCCGAACTCTCGAGCGTATTACGATTGAGGATCTTCACGGTCCCGCGGGCGTATTCGATCGCTTTCTTCTTTTGTAAAATCCCCGCGGCCAAAGTAACACTCGGGCGGTCCGTACCGAGCATCGTCGCCAGATAATCGTGCGTCACCGGCAGCGCGTCGGAATCGACGCGATCCATGGCCGTCAGCAGCCAGCGCGCGAGCCGTTGCGGCAGATCGTGCAGGCGGTTGCAGGCGGATGTCTGCGACACCTGCATGCTCTGGATTACGGCGTAGCGCGACAGGGTGGTCTGCAGTGCGGGAGTCGTCGCCAAAATGGCTTGGAGCGCGGCGGCCTTGATTCGGAAACCCTCCGACGGAATCTGCACGACCTCGCGCAACGGGCTTCGGCGCAAACCCACAACCAGCGGCGTGCCGATCACTCCTTCCTTGCCCACAACGCCTACTTCCACCATTTTCCCGTCTTCGGTCGTGACGACGAGTGAAATCAGGCCGCTATTTGGAAAATAAACGAACTCAAGCTCGTCAATCGGTTTATGAAGACTCTGATGCCGCGAGAGATTTACGTGTTCGAGCGCCTCCGATACCGGACGGAACTCGCCTTCTGGAAGCGAAAGCAAAATCTCGTTTCGTACCGGTTTCCCCTTGGCGTGCCGAATTTGGCCGGATGAAAGCGCCTTCTCCGCTGTCACGGTCTCTCCGCAGCTCAGTCAGCTTGTCTATGGGCAAAAGAAAGCGGACTCTATGCGGAACGCAACAGGTTTGTCAGTCGTTTGTCCAACAATAACAGCCACTTACACCGCAAGGGTCTGCTGTTTGATGCCGAGTTCGCCATTGAACTGCTGGATGACCTGGTAGCACTCGCAAGCGAGTTCTTCGAGTCTATGGCGGCTCAGCACGCGGACGGCGCCGGGGACGTACTCGATGGCTTGCTGGTCCTGCAAACGCCTGGCCGCAACACTGACGGTCGGACGGTCCGTTCCCAGCATTGTGGCGAGAAAATCGTGGGTGATGGCGAGCCAGGGCGTCTCCACGCGATCCTCGGCCGCTAATAGCCAGCGCGCCAGGCGCTGGTCCGCTGGGTGCAGCCGGTTGCACGCCGCGGTTTGCGCGGTCTGCATGGATTGAATCGCCGCGAATAGATTTGCCTTCTTTTCCAGGACCGGCGCGGACGCAAGCGTCGTCCTTAGAGCCGCGGCCTCGATTCGGAAGCCGTCTCCGGCGACTTGTACAACCGCGCGGCGAATCGTCCGGCTGAGGCCCGCGA
This sequence comes from Candidatus Acidiferrales bacterium, assembly GCA_030038275.1. Lineage (GTDB taxonomy): Bacteria > Acidobacteriota > Terriglobia > Acidiferrales > UBA7541 > Palsa-295. The sequence continues at coordinate 12,392 of JASHPG010000227.1, forward strand.
CCACTCCCACGCCGATCATTCCCTCGCGGCCCGCGATGCCAACCTCCACGCTTTTGCCCTCATCCGTGTCGATAACGAAGGAAACCAAACCGCTGTTCACGAAATACGAGTCGGTGATGTAGTCACCAGCCTCATGCAACGTATCGCCGGCACGTAGTTCGACGTACTTCAAGTATTTTTCTACCTGTCGAAACTCCGGCTCTGGGATCTCCCGCAAAATAATGTTGTTCACGGAATGTCCCGCCGGATCGAGCCTTTCGTGTACGTTATTCATATCTGCCACCTTTAACATCGATATAATTTTATTCTCGCCGGTGGGGATCGCTGCTACCGGGAATACACCGCAGCAGTGGTATAGCGGCCGGATGCTTCAGCAGGTCTTTGCTTTGTTAGCCGTACCGGCGTAATGGAAACGATGGCGGCTCCTCCGTTCGACCAGACTCACAGGCTGGGAACGTTATACCGGCGGATAAAGGATTCACCCGATTGAAGGTATCCGCCCGTATGGTAGGGTGCCCGACATAAGCGGGGCCGTTCGCATCGTGAATTGCTAGTGCTGCGCCGCCCAGACCGCCAGATAGATGCCTCGTATCTTCATTGCGGATGACCACGAAATAGTTCGCGCGTCGCTTCGCCAACTGCTCGAGCGATCCAACCCAGCCTGGAAAGTCTGCGGGGAAGCTGCCGACGGCGAGGAGGCTGTAAAAAAAATCGTCAAGCTGAATCCCGACCTCATTATTCTCGACATCGTGATGCCCGTATCCGGCGGATTAAATGCTGCGCGAAGAATCCGCGCCCGGTTGCTGAGAACTCCGATCTTGATTTACACGTTTATGGATGTTCCTAACCTCGACGTAATGGCTAAGGAAGCTGGCGCTCAGTGCGTCGTGCGGAAGGGCGACATCCGCGCGCTGATCACCGCGATCCGCGAATTGCTGTCCACGAAAGACCGGCTAGCCACGGAGGATGTTTCTCCAGCGTGATGGCCCGGCCAGCAGTCTCTGCCGGCGCTGGCAAACGGATGCGGGCCAAAGCGGGCCCGTCAATGCAGCACAACACATAATCGAGGGAGTGGTGAGAAGCGTTGCTCGAGCCGCCGCCACAGGCGTAGGGGCACAGCATGCTGTGCCCGCCGTTTCCGCTTTTCCTGGGAACGCCAATCTCCCGATTGGCGTCTTCGCCTTTACGTCTTTCTGGCCCGTTGCTCAATGCGCGCGGTGGTAGAGTCTGTGTGACAACGCACGAGCTTTGTGGGTCGCGGCTTTAGCTGCGACATAAAACCCGCGCAATCGTTCCTTGCGTCCTAAGTTTGCAGTCACACGTACAAGAGCATCAACCAGCGCGGTGAATTGGGGGACTGGAGATGCTCGCTTTTCTCGGGAAAGCTGCTGAAGCGCCATGTCCCCTCGCCCTCGATTCCCAAAATGGGAAAGATGGTACTACTGAAATTGAACCTAGACGCTACTCCGCTCACATGCTACCGTTGCTCGTTTTTAGTTTGCCCGCTGGGGCAGACTGGTAGCATTGCCCCGCAACGAGATAGAGCAGAGAGGAGCGAAGGTGGGAACGGGATCAAAACCCGATGGCGAAGCAGCCGAGCGACCGGCGCGGCCGTCGCCTTGCCCGGTCCATGCTCCCGCCATTCACCGCGTGCTCGCCCCTTTGCTTTCGC
>JASHPG010000228.1 GCA_030038275.1 Candidatus Acidiferrales bacterium
GCGGTTTCGTCGGACGGATCGCGCATCGGCGCAGGATTGAAAATACGAGGGGAAATTTCGGGAAACTCGGACATCGTGCTCGATGGAGAAGTGAACGGGAAAGTCCGCATTAGCGGCGCGCGTGTGACGGTCGGCCCTACGGGGAAAGTGCAGGCCGATATCGACGCACGGGAAATCGTGATCAACGGAAAAGTGCAAGGGAATCTAAAAGCCGAGGCCAGACTGCGGCTTGGTGCGTCATGCCAGGTAGAGGGCGCGATCGCGGCGCCAAGCGTTGGGATCGATGATGGAGCGCGGTTCCGCGGAAAAGTGGAAGTGACGCGGAGCAAGCCGGTTGCCGCGACAAGGGAATCATCTGAACCAGCCAACGATGCAGAGCCGTTGAATCCGGTGGGCGCTCACGTGGAGGCAGAGTAGCAGACCGATGAACTGGATGGCGAAGACTCGGCCAGGCAATTCGCCGGTGCGCGGTAGCGCGCAGCGGACGGGCGCGGCGAGCGCAGCTACGGCGTCTAAACCTGGGCCAGCCCCGGTGTCCGATTCCTCGCTGAGTACGCGGACGTCGAATAGCTTGAAGGAATTTTTGTGGCTGCTAAGCGACATCCCGCAGGCGCGCATCCTCGATCTCGGTTCGGCAGCGCAAGCGACCATTAACTTTTTTCTCGAAAAAGGCTTCCGGCTCACAAGCGAAGACTTGCTGCGCACTTGGAAGGAATTCCTGACAACGGAAGAAGAACGGTTGCGGCTGGCTCCGGCGGGGGGCGAAGAGCCGGTTTCTCAGGAAACGGTAGTCGACAAATTCCTGGAAGTCGCTTTGGGATACAAAGAAGGCAATTTTCACGGAGTGCTGGCCTGGGACCTGCTCGATTATTTCGATATCGCCATGATCCCAAAGCTGATGGAGCGGATCTACGAGGTCATGGCTCCGAGCGGAGCGATGCTGGCGCTCTTTCATAGCAAACCCGCGGAACGCTTTCACCGCTTCCGAATCATCGATACGCAGACATTCGAAACGGTGCCGGCCCCTACCCTGGCCGTACATGCCCACGTGTTTCAAAACCGCGAAATTTTGGATCTCTTCGGAAAATTCCGGTCGTCAAAGACATTTGTAGGCCGGGATCAAATCCGCGAAGCGCTTTTCCTAAAATAGGCCGGCGAAATATCAAAACAGCGGCGAGGGTTGCTGCGGGGCACGACCTGCGCGCGATTGGTGCGCTAGCGACGAGGACGCGGCAGGTGGGATGGGTGCGATTCGTCGCCTGCCATCCTGAAGGATGGCGCTACACAACCGTCGCCAGGGCCCGGAGGCGGCGGGTATTTTGGGTTGACGCGGAATTGCTTGGCCGAGGGCACGCTTTTGAACGAAAAGGGGAGGCTGCCTCACAGGAACGCGCCTCTACGGGTTCCGTACGCTGCGCGCCGACCCGCATTGAAGTCTCCAATCTGACAACCAAATCCAGTATGATGTCATCTGCTTGTGCTGTGTTGGCGCGTGTCTCTGGGTGGGGAAGCTCGCATTTTGGCGGCGTAGGTCGCGCTGTAAACCGCATTGGGCATGATGTGGTTGCGATGAATTTGGCGCGCGGTTAAGCTACGCGGTCCCCGAGCACCGCCGAATTTTGGGGAAATTAGCGAGACTCACGCACCTTTAAATGCAACTGGTTCCGGCTGAGAGCTGTCCGCCGTTCCGGCGCCGAGATTCCTCATCCTCGCAAAGCCGCGCGATTCCGGCGCGGTGCGAGTGGAGTGCTCCGGGAATCGCGCCGCTCGTCTTCGGAATGACAGAGGGGTGTGGGACAGATGCCAGAGGAGAGAACCGCGCGATGACGAGCAGGAACCCGGGAGAGAAGTTGAGAACGCTTCGCGAATCCGCGTTGCACCATCTGGCGCTGTGGCGAGCGGGACGCGCGGATGGACGCGGCATCCGAAGAGGCGCGGCGGTTTGCGCGATTTGCATCGGACTGCTTTGGATGGCTGGCTGCGGGGGCAGTTCGACGAACGTCCGATCAGTTTCAATTACACCGACTTCCGCGTCTGTGAATCTTAACGAAACGAGTTCATTCACTGCCACAGTGACCTTGGATAACAACACGATTTCGACAACGACCACCGTCACTTGGGAAGTAAACGGGACTGAAGGCGGGAGTTCGACGCTCGGAACGATCGTGCCATCGAGCGTTGACCAAAACGTAGGCGTCTATACCGCGCCCGCCGTGGCGCCCAGTCCTTCAACCGTCAACATCACGGCGATCGTGCAGCAAACCGCCACATCGTCGAATAGCACGCCGCCGACGGTCACTTCGAACACCGCTACGGTGACGGTTGGGATTGGGTTAGGGTTGGCGATTACCCCCACGGGAGCCACGGTTCAGGCCGGCAAATCGCAGCAGTTTACGGCGTTGCTGAATAGCGTGGAGGATCCGGCGGCGACGTGGAGCATCAGTTCGGCGAGTGGAATCACGGACGCTTCGGTGATCGGCTCGATTACGGCAACCGGGCTTTATACCGCGCCGTCGTCGCCGCCTCCAGGCGGAACTATTACAGTAACGGCGACCGATACGGCGGTGGCAACTAGCACGGTGAGCGGAACGATTACAGTGGTCTATTCCGATTTGTCGCTCAATGGACCGTACGCGTTTTCGTACACCGGGAATGACGCGGATGGTTATCTCGCGGCGGCCGGGAGTTTTCAGGCGGATGGTGAAGGACATATCAACGGCGTCGAAGACGTCGATAGCTTCCTGAATGGAACGGATGTGGCGGCACCGATAACGGGAACGTATACCGTTGGGACGGACGGGCGCGGGTCGGCGGTGATCACGCGCGGAACGATCACGGAAGACTGGAGATTCGCGCTAACGACCGGGCTCCATGCGGAACTGACGCTAGCGGGGCCGAACGCAACGGGCGGTGGGACAATCGATCAGCAAAGCGTCGGCGCGCTATCAAGTTCGGTTGGGATAATTGACGCGCCGTACGTATTCAGAGCGCTGGGGATGAACGGCAGGAGCGCCACTGCTCCTTCTACGCCGCTGACGCCTCGGGCCATGGCTGGCGAATTTACGGCCAACGGCGCGGGAGGGATCGTTGGCGGGGATGGAACGTTGATCGACGTGAACGACAACGGCACGCTGACGAAAGCTGATACGAGCCTGACGGTGACGTACGCGCTCGATACGAGCAATCCGGGAACGGGGCGCGGCACGGTCACGTTCACGAGCAACGCGACGGGAGCAACACAGCCGCGGGAGTTTGCGTTTTACGCGGTGAGCACGGCGGCGAATAACGCGTACGTGACGGAATTTCATCTGGTGGAAATCGACGGGATCGATTCGATGGCGGGAGATATGTTCAGCGCGCCGGCGTCGAGCGCGCTTGGCAATGGCGACCTGGCCGCGGCGAACTACGCGTTCACGTATGGCGGGGTTTCGTCGAGTGGGCCGTACGCTGCGGGCGGAGTGGTTGCGTCGGATGGGAGCGGCGGCGCGAGCAGCGGAGTGCTGGACATCAATAACGCAGGGACGACGGCGCTGAATGCGACGATCAGCGGCTGCACGTCCAGCGTGGATTCGACGATGCGGCGGGTCGATTTGGTGTGCACGGCCGGCGGAAGCACGCCCGAATTTGCCGTTTACCAGACGTCGCTGGGATCGGCGGTGATGCTGGAGCTCGATCCGGCGGCTGTGGCGACCGGAACGGCGTACGCGCAGTGCAGCGCGTCGTCAGCGGGATGCGCGTCCGGGACGCCGGCCATCTCGGCGGCGAAGAGCTTGGCGCTTGGGTTGATCGGGCAAGGCGCGTTTTACAACGACTCGGCCGCCTATCAACAGAGTATCGACGGGCAGATTTCGGAAGGAACGAACGGCGCTACGCCCGGCACGATCGATATCGCAAATTATCCGCATGCGTTCACGGACGATCCTATTTCGTCGGTGTCGCTGGGGACCCCGTCGTCGCTGGGCCGCGGGACGACGGTGGTAACGGCCAGCAATCCTTCGGCGACGTACAATTTGATCTACTACTTGATCGACGACCAGACGGCGCTGGTGTTCGATCAAGACCAGACGTACGTGCTGCGGGGAACGTTCGCGCAGCAGTATTAACTTGCCGCTATCCGAATAAGGTGCAGCGAGCCTTCTTTTATGAGGCCAGGGCAGCGCTCCTACCGTCACGCCCAAGAGGACGGGACAGTTGAAAGAGCGCTCGGCGTGACGCGGGCGTACAATGACGGTGCGAGCCGCGGTGACGTACGCAGCTCAGCCAACATCGAGGATAGTCCGATGGCTTCTCCCGCCTCTGCAAGTTCCGCAAGACCCGTATCGTCCGATGAGCCGCTAAATTCCGAAGAGCTGCGCAAGATGCACGCGTACTGGCGCGCGGCGAACTATTTGTCCGTCGGCCAGATTTACCTGTACCACAATCCGCTGCTGCGCGAGCCTTTGAAGCTCGAACATATCAAGCCGCGTCTGCTGGGGCATTGGGGCACGACGCCGGGGCTGAATTTCGTCTATCTGCACATGAATCGCGCGATCAAGAAATACGATTTGAACGCGATTTTCATTTGCGGGCCGGGACACGGCGGGCCGGGAATGGTGGCGAATACGTATCTGGAAGGGACGTACAGCGAGATCTACACGAATATTCCCCAAAACGAGGATGGACTGCAAAAACTAATGAAGCAGTTTTCGTTTCCCGGAGGCGTGCCGAGCCACGCGGCGCCGGAAACGCCGGGATCGATCAACGAAGGCGGCGAGCTGGGATACTCGATCGCGCATGCTTACGGCGCGGCTTTCGATAATCCGGACCTTTTCGTTTGCTGCGTGGTGGGCGATGGCGAGGCGGAAACGGGGCCGTTGGCGTGCAGTTGGCACTCGAATAAGTTTCTAAATCCGGCGCGCGACGGGGCCGTGCTGCCGGTGCTGCATCTGAACGGGTACAAAATCGCGAATCCGACGATTTTGGGGCGATTGGAGGACGAGGAGCTGACGCGTCTGTTCGCGGGATATGGATACAAACCGTATTTCATCGAGGGGCACGAGCCGGAAAAGATGCACCAGAAAATGGCGGCGACGCTCGATGAGGTGATTGAAGAGATTCATGCGATTCAAAAGAAAGCGCGCGAGGAGAACGCCACGGAACGTCCGACGTGGCCGATGATCGTGATGCGCACGCCGAAGGGTTGGACGGGACCGAAGGAAGTGGACGGGAAACCGGTGGAGGGCACGTGGCGGGCGCACCAAGTGCCGGTGGCGGAGTTCGACAAGCATCCGGAGCACCTGAAAATCCTGGACGACTGGATGAGGAGCTACCGGCCTGAAGAGCTTTTCGACGCCGACGGAAAATTCGTCGCGGAATTGGCGGAACTTGCTCCGAAGGGCGACCGCCGAATGGGCGCAAATCCGAACGCGAACGGGGGCCTGCTGCTGAAGGATTTGGATTTGCCGGGTTTTCGTGATTACGCGGTCGAGGTTGTGGAACCGGGAGTAACCGTGGCGGAAAGCACGCGCGTGCTGGGCAAGTTCTTGCGCGACGTGATGAAGCTGAACGAGCCGTCGAAAAACTTCCGCGTTTTCGGGCCGGACGAGACGGCATCGAACCGGTTGGACGATATCTACGAGGCAACGGACAAAATCTGGATGGAGCCGATTCTGCCGGTTGACGAGCATCTTTCGACGAACGGGCGCGTGCTGGAAGTCTTGAGCGAGCACATGTGCCAGGGATGGCTGGAAGGCTATCTGCTGACCGGGCGGCACGGCTTTTTCTCATGCTACGAGGCTTTCATTCACATTGTGGATTCGATGTTCAACCAGCACGCGAAATGGCTGAAGATCACGCACGATCTGCCGTGGCGTCGTAAAATCGCCTCGCTGAATTATTTGCTGACGTCGCACGTCTGGCGGCAGGATCACAACGGTTTCACGCACCAGGATCCCGGGTTCATCGACCACGTGGTGAACAAGAAAGCGGACGTGGTGCGCGTCTATTTGCCGCCGGACGCGAACTGCCTGCTATCGGTGGCGGATCATTGTCTGCGGAGCCGCAGCTACGTGAACGTGATCGTCGCCGGGAAGCAGCCGGAATTGCAGTGGCTGGATATGGAATCAGCGGTGAAGCATTGCACGAACGGGGTGGGGATTTGGGACTGGGCCTCGAATGACGAGGGCGGCGAACCGGACGCGGTGATGGCGTGCGCGGGCGACGTGCCGACGCTCGAAACACTGGCAGCCGTGGATCTGCTGCGGCAGCATTTCCCGGATATCAAGCTGCGCGTGGTGAACGTGGTCGATCTAATGACGCTGGAGCCGCCATCCGAGCACCCACATGGAATCTCGGACCGGGATTTCGATTCGATTTTCACCGTCGATAAACCGATCATCTTCGCGTATCACGGCTATCCGTGGCTGATTCACCGGCTGACCTACCGGCGGACGAATCACGACAATCTGCACGTGCGCGGGTACAAAGAAGAGGGAACTACAACAACGCCGTTCGATATGACGGTGCGGAACGAGCTCGACAGGCTGCACCTGGCTAGCGACGTGGTGGACCGCGTGCCGCGCTTGCAGCGCATCGGAGCGCATTTCAAGCAGTACGTTCGCAACAAGCTGGTGGAGCACCACGAATACATTTACTCGCACGGACAGGATCTGCCGGAAATTCAAAAGTGGAAGTGGCCGTACTAGATGTTTTCTTATGCTCGCGCGGCAAACGCCCTAACGTCAGGTGAGCTCGTTACCGCGCGAGCGAAAACAGATTCCTCTCTTTGCTGCGCGCTCCGGGTTTCGGGATCGCGATGATCGCGGTTGTCGGGGCTCTCGGTGAGCCCCATCGGGACTCGCAGGTCGGAGCTCCACCGGAGTCTTAACGCCGGACCGCTTACGCGGTAGAAAAAGAGCGTGTGGCTCCGCTCGGAATGGCAAGAGTGCTGAAATTCCATCAATGAATATCTTGGTGCTCAATTCCGGATCGAGCAGCCAGAAGGCCGCTGTCTATAACGCCGCCGATTCGCTCGGAGACGATCCGCAGGAGCCAGCGTGGCAAGGAAAAATCGAATGGGAGGGCATGCACGCGCAGATCGACGTGCGAAATGAGGCGGACACGCGCCTTAGCGAACAGGTGAGCGCCGGATCGCGACAGGAAGCGACGGCGCAGTTACTCGACTCGATCTGGCGCGGGGCAGCAGCAATACTGCGGGGACCTTCGGAGATCGCCATTGCCGGACATCGCGTGGTAAATGGCGGGCGGGAATTTCGCGAGCCGGCGGTCATCACACCGGAAGTAAAAGCGGCTATCGAGCGGATGGCCGTGCTTGCGCCGCTGCACAATCGCGCGGAGTTGGACGGCATCGAGATGGTGGCGCGAAAATGCGGCGCCGTGCCGCAAGTGGCCGTCTTTGATACCGCCTTTCACGCGCGGATGCCAGATGCAGCAGCGATTTATCCGGGTCCGTACGAATGGGCCGAACAGGGAATCCGCCGGTTCGGGTTCCACGGCATCAATCACGAATATTGCGCGCAGCGGGCCGCGCGGATGCTCGGCAAAGATTTGGCTTCACTGCGGCTGATCACGTGCCATCTGGGGAACGGATGCTCGCTGGCGGCGATTCGCGATGGGCACAGCGTTGACACGACGATGGGATTCACGCCGGTCGAGGGATTGATGATGGGGACGCGATCGGGATCGGTCGATCCGGGCATTCTGACGCATCTGATGCGGCGCAAGAATCTTTCGGGCGAGCAGATCGACGAGACGCTCAACAAAAAATCCGGGCTGCTGGGCATTTCCGGCCTCTCGGGGGATATGCGCGAAATCGTTGCGGCGATGAAGCAGGGCAATGCGCGCGCGCGGCTGGCGTTTGAGATTTTCGCGCACAGGCTGCGGTCGGGAATCGGAGCGATGGCGGCCGTATTAGGCGGTGTAGACGCGCTGATCTTCAGCGCGGGGATTGGAGAGAACTCGGCGGAGGTTCGCGCAAGGGCCTGCGAAACTCTCGATTTTCTCGGTGTGCGGCTTGATGCTACAAAGAATGTTAGGCCGGCGCTCGACGCCGACATTTCAGGCGATGGGTCGCCGGTGCGAGTGCTGGTGATCCGCGCACAGGAGGATTGGGCCATTGCGCGGGAATGCTGGCGGCTAACGGCAAAAAGCCGATCGCGAGCAATCTAGCCGCATCAGGTGCGCGCAAAACGTCCGCGGTTCAACGAATAGAAGGGCACAGCGTACTGTGCCTTTACAAAGTCCATCTTTGGCGAATGGCACTACCGCATGTGACTACTGCCGTCGCTATGCTAGCGGACGTTTTCAATCATGCCGATGTTTTCTTGCAGCACCTGCTCGATCTGAAAAGCCAAGTAGCGGCCGTCCGGCGAGGTGGCGAAATTGTTGGTGATGGTCGTGTGAAGGTAGTTGAAATCGGAAAGAATCGGGACGGTCCACTGCGTTCGCGTAAGGCCCTGGCCGCTCCAGTTTACCCTCCAGAGAACAGCGTTCAGATCGGGCTTTCCCTCGAGCAGGTCGATCTCGTTACCTTGCCCACGGGAAATCCAGATGACCCACCCGTGAAAGATTTGGCGCGGCGCACCTTTGAAATCGTCGACCCACACGCCGGCATTTGGATCGCCTGCCGTGACTGGACTTCGCATGTAGGCGATCGAGTGTTCATCCGGCGACCAAAGTACGAGAGCGCGGTCCACAGCGGTGGGCAGGGTGGGCAGCGTGCCAAGCGTTTGCGTTTTGCCATCGTGCGGATCCAGTGCTTCCGCCTGGCCGTGCGCGTTGAGCAACAGAATCCGCCCGTCGCGCCCGACGGCAGGGACGCTCTCCCCAAGATCCGCGAGCGTCTGCGGTGCCCCTCCCGAGACCGGGACACGGCGCAACACCCATTTCGAGGAAAGAAAGCTTGGATCGGCTGACTGGTAGATGATGGATTTGCCGTCCGGCGACCAAGCCGGGAAAACGTTTTCGAGTTCATCCTGAACCAGCGGCTCGGCGTTTGACCCATCAGCATCGGAGAGCCAAATGGCTTCGCGCTCGGCTCCCTTTAAATTAGTGAAGTAGGCGAGGCGCTTTCCATCCGGTGAATACGCGGGCTCCAGCTGATTTCGCGCCGGATCGGTGGTGAGGACCTTTACGCTCTCTTGCCCCGTCTTTGCTTGAAGGTCCAGTTGTGCGATGCCGATTTTCTGCCGGATGGTCCCGAATACGAGTCGCTTACCGTCCATCGACACATCCAGATCGGCGTCGTCTCCCTCGCCAGCGGTAATCTGCTCGGGGACGCCTCCCGATGCAGCGATTTTCCAGATGTTGATTGTGCCTCCGCGGCTAGAAGCAAAGTAGATGAATCGGCCATCCGGAGACCATGTAGGAGAGAGCGCCAGAGCGTTATCGTGGGTTAGCAGCTGCGTCTTTCCGGAGCTAACATCGGCGACCGCCAATTCGCCATAGGGTCCGTCATTGTCGTATCGCGCCGAAAACGCGAACTCGCGGCCATCCGGAGAAAAGCGCGGCTGCGTATCCCATCCCGCAGGATTCCAAGCCCGCACTGCCACGTGCGCGTTCTCGCCCGAAATGCCGGCAATCCAAACGCCGCCATCGGACGGATTGAAGTAAGCGAGCGAAGGGCCGTCGGGAGACCACGTGGGATCGGCGGCATTCAAAATCACGCGCCGCGGAGTTCCACCCAGAGCCGGAACTTCCCAGATGTCCCAAATTCCGGAATCATTGAGCTCCGCATAAGCCAGCGTCGCGCCGTCGGGCGACCAGCTCGGCGCTCGTTTGAAATTTGCATCGTGCGTGACCTGTATCAGATTGCCACCGTGTACCAGCGTTACATAGATATTGAAATGACCATCGCGGTTGGAAATAAACGCGATCGAGCGTCCGTCAGGAGAAAGCGATGGATCTCCCTGAACACCCGAAAAATTGGTGACGGCGCTGAAGTGCATGGCAGCCTGGGGCGCTCCAATCACAGCGTCACGGCCGAGAAAATAAGCAGCGATGCCAACGATGATAAGCCCTGCTATTCCGACGGTGCTAAAGAAAGCGCGGCGCCGGAGAGAAGAGAGGGCTGGCGCGCCTGCGGCGGGAGAGAATGGCTCTGGCGCTCCTGAGATCACTTCGTCGAGTGAAATGCGAGCGTCGCCGACGGCTTGCAACCGCTGCTTCGCGTCTTTTTGCAAGCAGCGCTGCAAAAGAACCCTCACGCGCGCCGGCGTGTCTTTGGGAAGCAGCGACCAATCCGGCTCTTCCTTGGTTACGGCCGCCAAGGTATCGATGGCGGATTCGCCTCGGAACGGCTGCTTGCCGGTGAGCATCTCGTAGAGCACGCAGCCGAACGCCCAGATGTCCGCGCGGCGATCCACGGGCTTTGCCTTAGCCTGCTCGGGAGACATGTAGGCTGCCGTCCCAAGTAGCACGCCGGCCTGCGTGGCCATGCGGGTGAGCGTGGGTGAGTTGCCCATATCCATCGACCACGCATCGCCCTCAATGGCTTTCGCTAACCCGAAATCGAGAATCTTCACCACATCTTCGCGGGAAATTTTGATGTTGGCGGGCTTCAGGTCGCGATGGACGACGCCGCGTTCGTGCGCGTATTCCAGCGCGTCGGCGATTTGGCGAGCGATCCGCAGGGTCTCGTCGATTGGAATTGGGCCAGACGCGATGCGATCCGCCAGCGTGGGGCCTTCGACCAACTCCATGACTAGCGCGTGCGTACCGCCGGAATCCTCGAAGCCGTAAATCGCGGCGATATTGGGATGATTCAGCGACGCGAGAACCTTCGCTTCGCGCTCGAAGCGCGCCATGCGCTCGGCATCGCGCGCGAATGCCTCGGGTAGAACTTTGATGGCCACGTCGCGCCCGAGCTTCGTATCCCGCGCGCGATAGACCTCACCCATGCCGCCTCTGCCGATCTCGGCGAGGATTTCGTACGGCCCAATCTTCGTTCCCGCATTTAGCATGAGATCCCTCGGTTCGTTCCGCTCGCTCGGGATTTCGCCTGCGGGCTCACACGCCCGCAAGACGGCTCAACCTCGCCCATTCCGTCCTTGCCGATCTCAGCGGTAATCTCGTACGCCCCGATGCGTGTCCCGGCTGCGAGCGTCATTGTTGTTGCTTCACGGGGTCACCTGCGGGCTATTTTGCGCGCTGGGGCGGAGCATCGCCTGCCAGTTCAGCACCACGTTGAACGCGGACCGAGCTTGGCTGCTTTGCTCCGCCGGCGCTAGAAATACAAACCGTTTGCCGTCGATGGTATAACCAGGAGAAAGGCTGGCGGCGTGCACCGGCGCCTGAAACAGGAACTTGGGCGCTCCGGCCTGGAAAACCGGCTGGGTCGAGACGTCAACCTCCATGACTTTCCCGTCGAACGCCAGGTAATACAGCTCTTTACCGTCCTTGCTCCATGTGGCCAGATGTCCTCCTCCGTAGGAGATTTGCCATTGGGCGCCTTCGGTCGAAGCGGCCCCGCCGGTCGCGCCGGCAGAAAACGGCCGCACGTAGATTTCATCGCGGCCCGATTGGTCGGATACGTAAGCCACCCAGCGGTCGTTCGGGGAAAGCCGAGCCTCCTCTTCGTTGGCTTGCGATTTGTGGAGCGGATAGGGCTGCTTCGCGCCCGCGAGCGGCAAGACCCATAAGTCTAACTTGGTTGTTGCTGGATCCTGGGCCTCGTAGATCAGGAAACGCCCGTCGTGAGTCATCGCGCAGGGTACCTTGTTTGCGGCCGACCGGAAGATCAGAGTCTCGCTGCCTGCGCCGTCCGAGGGCTTTTCGTAGAGGTCGTATGCGCCATTCTGGTTGGAACTAAAAATGATTTTCGACCCATCCGGCGACCAGATGGGGCTCGTGGAATCGAATGAATCGAAAGTGAATCGCGTCGTCGTGTGCCGTAAAAAATCAATCATCCAAAGGGAACTCTGTCCTCGAGCATCGATTGCATTCGCGGCGGCTTTGCTCCCATTGGGAGAAATCCTAAGGCCACCGTAGGTCGCGGGATCGCCCACGGTGCCCAACGCCTTGCCTGCACGATCGAACAATGTAATTTGTTCTGAGCGGATGCTTCCCGCGTTCGTGTAAACCAATTTGCCGTCGTCCGAAACAGAAAAATAGCCGAACTCGCGGAAGGCCTGCACGTGCTCGGCGATGGCTGCGGGCTCGCCCGTCAACTTCAAGCTCTCCGCGTCGAATGGCTGCGCCATCAGCGCGCCACCGCTCGCCAGATAGAGCATGTAGCCGTTATTCGAGTCCGCAGAGGGAACGTATATCGCGTTGTATTGGGTGGCGAAAAGCCGCTTCTCGTCCTGCTTTCCGGGCGCGACGTCTATGGAGCCGATGTAATCTCCGTCGACTGCGGGATTAGTGGAAGTGCGATGGTAAACGAAGTGTTTCCCGTCGGGCAAAAACCAGGGAAGCGCGTGCTGGGTTTCGCCGCGCGACGGTTTGAGGGCGGTGAGCGGAGTCGCGGTCCCGCCGCTAGCCGAAACGCGCATGATGACGCCCGGCGACTGCCCGAAGATGATCACGCCATCCTTGTTTTCCGATCCTCCCACGACGATGCCCGCGACATCGCATAACGTCTGCGGCGGGTCTCCGTTGACGTCAATTTTCTCCAGCTTTCCCCCGCCGTCATACAGGATATAGCGGCTATCGGACGACCAGAAAAACGGGGGGTTCGAGCCGGTAACCACGGAGCCTGGCAATTCATGCGCGTTGTTAGAATCGAGAGGGCGCACCCACAGCATGAACGCGCCGCCGGAACCGCGCGCGGTGAAGGCTAAGTCACGCCCATTCGGTGAAAGCGCGAAAACCACGTCGCCTGATTCCTGCGGTGTGGGAATTTCAAAGCGCATCAATTCGGGCGGCGTGTGTTTCGCAGTCGCCGATTTCCAAACTCCGATGACTGCGGCAAGCGCAATGATCGTCGCGCCGAATAGCGCCCACGGCAGCGCGCGGCGCCACAAGGGCAAACTCGCCGATGAGATATCAGCGCTACCAGAAATATTCGGAACACCCACCGCTTCGGGCGAGCCGGAAAGAACTTCGTCAAGCGTGATGCGTGCTTCGCCGATTGCCTGCAACCGCTGCTTCGCGTCTTTTTGCAGGCAGCGCTGCAAAAGAACCCTCACGCGCGCTGGCGTGTCTTTGGGAAGCGGCGACCAATCAGGCTCTTCCTTGATGACCGCTGCCAGCGTGTCACTCACCGTTTCGCCGTGGAATGCCATTTTCCCGGTGAGCATCTCGTACAGCACGCAGCCGAATGCCCAAATATCCGCGCGGCGGTCCACCGGCTTCGCTTTCGCTTGCTCCGGCGACATGTAGGAAGCAGTTCCCAGCAGCACGCCGGCTTGCGTGGCCATGCGGGTGAGCGTGGGCGAGTTGCCCATGTCCATGGACCACGCATCGCCCTCGATAGCTTTTGCCAATCCGAAATCGAGAATCTTCACCACATCTTCGCGGGAAATTTTGATA
>JASHPG010000229.1 GCA_030038275.1 Candidatus Acidiferrales bacterium
TGCCAGACCGCGACTCTCGGCTGAACCCTATCTCTCCGTGCGGCCCTAAGATCGTTGTATCCAGAAGACGCCGCACCCTCACCACAAATGGAC
This sequence comes from Candidatus Acidiferrales bacterium, assembly GCA_030038275.1. Lineage (GTDB taxonomy): Bacteria > Acidobacteriota > Terriglobia > Acidiferrales > UBA7541 > Palsa-295. Next base: position 94 of record JASHPG010000229.1, read on the forward strand.
AACCCTCCACCGGAGTCGAAAAGCGCTGGGGGCACCACGTCCTGCCGTCGCGGCCCTGCCCTTCCCATTTTGGCGCTTGCTCCAAACCCCCTAAAATTCGCATCGCGCGGCGCCAATTTTCGCGCTGCAACTCTTCCGCTCACAGCAACTTACATGCTACGCAAATCTGCGGGGACTTGACTGCTATGCTAGCTTAAAAGTAAGGCTCTCGGTGTGACGAGAGCTGTGGGGGAAGGTGTCCGATGAATGCTGGCGTGGCCATTGGCCAGAACGAGAACGTGTCGCGACACCAGTCCGACCGCCAACTCCCGGCTGTCCCAAGTCACAAAATCGTGTGGTAAAGGGCGGAACAGCCATTCAACCTTGCACATGCGTAAGTCCCAGAAAAACCCAAGCTTACAAAATCAAGGGCGGAACGTCCCGGTGCATCTTCTTTTGTCATTTTCTCCGCGTAATTTGCGGGGCAGGAGCGTGTCCCGAACAAATCCGACGACGTATGGCGGCGACGCAGATAGCTGCTTGACATCCGCGCGAGCGTCCAATACGGTATTCGTTTGCATGCCAAGCTAGAGGAAGCCCGTCGCAGCGCACTTTAAGCCGTAACCCCGCGCGAATTCCGAGCGGCACTTCCCGGGCAGTGCATACATCGCAGTCGCATACGCTGTCGCATTTATATCAAGGGAGAGAAGATGCCTCATAAGCTGAAGAATGTGCTCGCGCGCGTGCCGAGCGACATCGAGATCGCGCAGTCAGCCACGCCGATTCCCATCGATAAGATTGCGGCGGAGACCGGCATCCTTCCGGACGAGCTGGATTTGTACGGCAAGAGCAAGGCGAAAGTACACTTGTCCGTGCGCGACCGGCTGAAGGACGCGCCGAATGGCAAATACATCGTCGTAACGGCGATTTCTCCCACGCCGCTCGGCGAGGGCAAGAGCACGACGACCGTCGGATTGAGCCAGGCGATTGGCGCGTACTTGGGCAAGAAGGTGTTTACGTGCATCCGGCAGCCCAGCCAGGGGCCGACGTTTGGAATCAAGGGCGGCGCGGCCGGCGGCGGCTACAGCCAAATCATTCCCATGGAGGATTTTAATCTTCATCTGACGGGCGACATTCACGCGATCACCGCTGCCAATAACTTGCTAGCGGCGGCGATCGACACGCGCATGTTCCACGAGTCGGGCGCGACGGACGAGCAGTTGTACGACCGGCTGACGCCGCGCGCGAAAGATGGATCGCGGAAATTTTCTCCGGTGATGCTGCGGCGGCTGCGCAAGCTGGGAATCAACAAGACGAATCCCGACGACTTGACGCCCGAAGAGCGCAGCCGGTTCGCGCGGCTGGATATCGATCCGGCGACGATCACGTGGCGGCGCGTGACGGACACGAACGACCGCATGCTGCGGCAGATCACCATCGGACAAGGGCCGGAAGAAAAGGGCTTCACGCGAGTGACGGGCTACGACATCTCCGTGGCCAGTGAAATCATGGCGATTTTGGCGCTCACCACCAGCCTGGCGGACATGCGCGAGCGGCTTGGGCGCATGGTGATCGGAACGAATAAGGCCGGAGACGCAATCACCGCGGACGACGTTGGATTGGGCGGCGCGCTGACCGTGTTGATGAAGGACACGATCATGCCGAACCTGATGCAGACGCTCGAAGGCACGCCGGCATTCGTCCACGCCGGGCCGTTCGGAAATATCGCGCACGGCAATTCGTCGATTGTGGCCGATCAGATCGCACTGAAGCTCGTCGGCAAAAACGGCTACGTGTTGACCGAGTCCGGATTCGGCGCGGACATGGGTATGGAAAAATTCTTCAACATTAAGTGCCGCTACAGCGGATTGACGCCCGATTGCGTGGTAATGGTGGCGACCATTCGCGCGCTGAAAACGCACGGCGGCGGCCCGAAGGTGGTGGCCGGAAAGCCGCTCGATCCCGTGTACACGCAGGAAAATCTGGAGCTGCTGGAAAAGGGCAGTTCGAACCTGGTGAAGATGATCGAAAACGCGAAGAAATACGGGCTACCGGTGGTCGTGGGCGTGAACCGTTTTCAGTACGATACGCCGGCCGAGGTCGAACTGGTTTGCAAAATTGCCAAGCAGGCCGGCGCGGTGGACGCGGTGATGTCGAATCACTGGGCCGAAGGCGGCGCGGGCGCCGTGGAATTAGGCAAGGCTGTGATTGCGGCGTGCGAGAAGCCGGGGAAGTTCAAATTCCTCTACCCGCTGGAGGGAACCTCGATCAAGCAGAAGATCGAAACCATCGTCAAGGAGATGTACGGCGGCGCGGGAGTGGAGTACAGCCCCGAGGCGGAAAAGAAAATCGCGCTCTACACACGGTTCGGATTCGACAAGCTGCCGATCTGCATGGCCAAGACGCAGTACAGCCTGAGCCACGATCCGAACCTGAAAGGCGCGCCGACGGGATTCATCGTGCCGGTGAAGGACGTGCGCGCGAGCGTGGGTGCGGGCTTTCTTTTCCCGCTACTCGGCTCAATCCCCACGATGCCAGGCCTTCCCACGCGGCCGGGATATTACGACATCGATCTCGATTTGGAGACGGGCCGGATCGTCGGACTCTCGTAAACCGAGCTGAATTCTCGCAGTGACGCTGCAATGCCCACCGGTGTGAGATGCCGGTGGGCATTTTCGTTTTCATGCGCTTCGCGCGAGCTGCTGCTTAATGAACCTGCTCGCGCAGTTCGGGATCGGGCGGCTCTTCGGCGTGCGGCTGGTCCCAAACGGCGGAAGTCATTCCGTAAGGCACAGTGTTGATTACCGCTTCGATCTGGTCGATCTTGCCGCCGTGGATCTGGAACAGCTCGGAGATTTCGAGCGTCAGAGGCTCGCGCACGGGCGAAGCAACCGTTTCGCCGTTGGCCAGATGAATTTCCTTTAGCGCGCCCTGATGATCGAAAAAGGCGAACGACATCACCAGTCCGTTGGCGCGGTCAACGACCGGATAGCGGCGGTTGCGAATGTCCGTGACGAAGCTGAAAAAGCCGCTCTTCTGCTGAGCCAAGCAGCCGAGCGTAAGGACGTCGAAACCGGTGCGACCCTTTCGCGGCGGCTGGTTCGTGGTTTGCATTCCGTTTTCCCAGCGATTGCAGCTCGGCCAGAACGGCGCGGCGTTTAGGCCGGTGTTGGCGCCAAGGCCGGTGAAGTACATGTTGGCGATGCGCACCAGGTCGGCGCGCGACATGCGCTGATCCGGCGGAATCATTTCGCTGAACTGCGGCCGCGGATGGCCCTTGTCCTCCAGCGTTTTGCCGGCGCTCGGCATCGCTGAGGGACCCATCGTAGAAGGCCGCGCGATGATCGTCTCGATTTCACTGATCAGGCCGTAATCCACTTTCAGGCGCAGCGCCAGCAGAACCGGCGTGCCGTTCTCAAAGACGGTGCCGAAGAAGCCGACTTGCCCGTCCTCGGGATCGGGGACGTAGAGCTTGTAGCGGCCTGGCGCGCTGGCGGTGGCCCAGAGGCCGTCGCCCAGGCGGAGTTGCACGCCATTTTCGGTGAACGCGACGTGGCGCGCGAGCGGCAAGCGCCCGGGATCGTGCGCCACCATCGCGGCGACGTAGTTATCGACCATGCCGTCCAGGCATTTTGCATCGCAGACGCTGGATGCTCGCGCTGAGGTTGAAAGGCCGAGCGCCGCTGCGCCGGCGAGTACGAAAAGAAGAACTTTGAGTGCGGTTCTATCGAGCATTATGAATCCCCTTCGATGGATTTTTGCGGCCGCGAATAAACTGGTAGTGCTTGCGAGTACGGAAGACGCCGGTGAATTGAGGCATTCGGCGACCAAACGCTTCCGCCGCCGATCGCGCTGGTCCGCGATGGGCGGCGCGGATAATCTACATCCGATCTCGCGGGCGGGGAAGTTGGAAGTAGAGAATTTCGCGCGCCCGGAAAGTTGCGTATGATCGAGGCGTCCGCGAGTTGAGACGGGCGCGCTGATTTCGGCGCCCGTTGAACGGGAACGCACATGAAAATTCTTCTAGCCGTCGATCGCTCCGAATACTCCGAAGGAGCGGTGCGCGCATTGAGCGCGCAGATTCGCACGGAGGGCACTGAAGTGGCCGTGCTACACGTGATGGAGCTTTCGCTGGCCGACTTCGAATCGCGAGAGACGTTCGAGTCGTCGCGACGGGCGAGGCTCGATCGAGCGCACGATCTGGTGGAAGGCTTCGCCCAGGAATTGAAAGAAGCGGGCTATGCGACCCGGGCGGTCGTGGAAGAAGGCGACGCGAAGGAGGCGATCCTAAATTTCGCGGAGCGTTGGAAGCCTGACGTGATTTTCATGGGCTCGCATGGGCGAAGAGCGTTCAGGCGGCTCACTCTTGGAAGCGTAACGGAAGCGGTGGCGCGCCACGCGAACTGCTCCGTGGAAATCGTTCGCGTCCCTCATGCGTGAAAATCTCTTGCGAGGTAACCTCTCTCGCGCAGATATTGACGTGCAAATAACTTGCCATCCTCGGGGAGCGGCGACCACGCAATTTTGGGCCTTGACAACCGTTGACAAGCGATGGTATCAGGCGCGCTGCAAGGGTGGGAGGGTGGATGGTTTCTCCGGGGGGAGCTAGGTTTTTCATTTCACACCTATGCCTGCCTTCTCGCCCGCACTTTGATTCATGGGGCCCCGTAGTCTAAATCCTGCAAGGCGTCTGGAGGGATCATGAAACGGATCTCGGGCCAGTTGGTGGTGGTGTGCCTTCTGATGTTGTTCGGCAGCGCGGCGGTTTTCGCGCAGGCTACGTCGCAAATCTCGGGAACAGTTACCGATGCTTCTGGAGCCGTAGTGGCGGGCGCCCAGATTACCGCGACGCAAACGAGTACCGGAATCACCCGAACCACGACGTCCGACGCGGGCGGCGTGTTCACCCTGCCCAGCCTGCCACTTGGTCCGTACCAACTGGAGGTCAAAAAGGAGGGCTTCACCGCCTTCGTTCAGACCGGCATCATTTTGCAGGTTGGCTCGGCTGCAACGATCAACCCCGTATTAAAAATAGGCGCCGTCACCCAATCCGTCCAGGTGGAAGCCACCGCGCCGATGGTCGATACCACGACGACCGGCGTCGGGCAGGTGGTTAATTCGCAGAGCGTTGTGGACTTGCCACTGAACGGCCGCCAGGTGACGCAACTCATCACGTTGGCCGGCGCGTCGAATACCGTCCAAGCTGGCTTCGGTGGAGCGCCGTCGGTTGGAAACCTGATTTCCAGCAAGAACTACCCTAACGAGGCGCTGGTCAGCGTTGGCGGCGGAATGCTAAACGGAACCACATATTTGATGGACGGGGGAACCTACAACGACCCGTTCAACAACCTCAACCTGCCCACGCCTTTTCCGGATGCCATCCAGGAATTTAACGTGCAAACTAGCGCAATCCCGGCGCAGTACGGCATGCACACAGGCGGCGCGATCAATATCGCCACGAAATCCGGCACGAACGAGTTTCATGGCGACGCGTTCGAGTTCGTTCGCAACTCGGATTTCAACGCCAAGGATTTTTTCAGCGTGAACGCTCAGGATCCGAATGGATTGAGTGACGGACTAAAGCGCAACCAGTTTGGAGGCACTATTGGCGGGCCGATCAAGAAGAACAAGGTGTTCTTTTTCCTGGGCTATCAGGGTACGCTGATTCGAGACAAACCTCCCGCCAACCAGGCAACTCTTCCCACCGCATCGGAGTTGGCAGGTAATTTCAACAACTACATCTCGCAGTGCTTCACGGGACGCACGCCCCCGACGCTGAATTCCGCGTACTACACGGGCAACCAACTTAATTACGCGGTCCCGGCAGATGTTCTGGCTTTTGCGAGCCACTTCCCGGTTGGCCCGGAGCCTTGCGGCGTAACGACGTTTCAAATCCTGGCCAATCAAAACGAACACATGGGCATCGGGAGGGTCGATTACCAAATTAATTCCAAGCAGACCCTGTTTGTGCGCTACTTCGGGACGCATAGCCTGGTGCCGTCCAGCTACAACGGCAACGAATTAACGGTAGTGAACGCGGGAACGGATGACTTGGTTAACTCGCTGGTAGTCGGGCATAACTACCTCATTGGCTCGAACATGGTTAACACGTTTCACTTCACACTGAATACCGATGGCGTCACAAAGTTTCAGGTGCCGATCGTCACTGCTACTGACGTTGGCGTTCAGGGTATGTACATTTCCGCGGCTCCGTTCAATCACTATTCCAACATCAACATCACCGGCGATTTTCAGAGCGCCGGCGGATTTGCTACTCCGGGCCTTGTTAACACAAAGACCTGGCAGCTTTCCGATGACTTCAGCTGGACGAGGGGCTCGCACCAGTTACAGTTCGGCGCCGATTTCATACGCCCAACACAGGTTTCAACATTTTGCGTTTATTGCAACGGGCTATTTAGTTTTACCGGGGGGCTCACCGGTGATCCCATGGCGGATTTCATAGCTGGAGCGCTCGGTTCAATGGTCCAGTTGAATATCTCGCATGACGATGAGAATTGGCGGTACTTCGGGCTCTACGCGCAGGATAGCTGGAAAGTCAACTCACGCCTGACATTGAACTACGGCTTACGATGGGAGCCTTATTTGGGTGGTACCTTCCCGCTCAAGCAGGTCACCCATTTCAATATGGCAGATTTTCTTAACGACGTGCACTCGTCCCAATATCCAAATGCTCCGGCGGGAACCCTGTATCCAGGCGATCCAGGTTTCCAAACCGGCGCACGACCGAGCAACACCCAGTGGAATGATTGGGCGCCTCGGATCGGCTTGGCTTGGGATCCCACCGGGAGCGGCAAAACGCTTATCCGCGCATCTTGGGGAATTTTCTACGATACTCCTGAGACGCTCTTCTTTTACAACTACGCGGGGGAGCCGCTGTGGGGCGATGCCATCGCGATCATCCCTCCCTTCGGAGTACCGGATACATTCCAAAATCCGTGGTCTTACTACCAAACTGGCGTAAGCCCGTTTCCTGTCAAGCAGAATCCGACGACCCTATATCCGTTTTATTCATCGTACGAGACAGCTCCATTGAACGTCCACAACGCCTCTATGGATCAGTGGAACCTGACAGTTCAGAAGCAGCTCGGCTCCTCGTGGGTCCTGAAAGCGAGCTATCTGGGCAATGACGTTATACATCTTTGGATGATTAAGGCGTTAAATCCGGGCGTTTACATCACTCCCGACGCAAGCGGCGCTTGCACGGTAAACACCGTCAGCTATGCTACGTGCGACACCTCTACAAATACGAATCAGCGGCGCCTCTTCTCGCAGTTGAATCCGGCTCAAGGCGTATATTACGGAGATTACCCCGGACTGGACGACAGCGGGACGGGCAGCTACAACGCGCTGCTCCTTTCCGCGGAGCACCGTTTTTCAGACCACTTCTCCGTGCTGGCAAACTACACATGGTCGCATTGCATCTCCGATGCGTGGACGCAGGCGATCAACGCTCCTGAGTACACAGATCCATCGGACCCGCGATTTGACCGCGGAAACTGCACGAACGTGGACATACACCACAACTTCAACCTGTCGGCTGTCCTGCAGTCGCCGCATTTCTCGTCGCATATACTCCAGTTAATCGCAGGCGATTGGCAGCTTTCGCCGATCGTGAGCGCCCACACGGGGAGCTATTTTACAGTGACGATGGGGGGAGTGAACGCGGACGACGCAGCCAACGGAATCGCCGGCCAACGTCCTGACATGGTGCCTGGCGTAAGCCCTTATTGCACCCCGAGGCGCGTCTCGCCGTACTTTACTCCGGCCGGGAACTGCTGGATTAACCCGAGCGCGTTCGCTTACCCCGGAGGGGGTGCGGTTCTACAATCCGATGGACAATACCTAGAGCCCGGTGCTTTTGGAAATGAAGGCGTTAACAATCTGGAGGGTCCGGGCTATTTCGATGTGGACGTCGAATTGTCGCGGAAGTTCCCCATCACGGAAAGACAGTCTATCGAGATCCGATGGGAAACCTTCAACGTCGAAAATCGCGTGAACTTAGTGAATCCTGGGGTTGCTGGCATCGCCGCAGTGGGTACAAGCAACTCCGTTCTGGGAAGCGGCCCCACATTCGGCATGGTTTCGTCCGACGTGGCGCCCAGAATCATGCAGTTCGCGCTCAAGTACACGTTCTAAGCGACGGACTGACTGCTCGGCGGCGATACGCGGAGCGCGTGCGTGCGGATCGCCCGGGGCTTTCGCTTAGACCCCAGGGCTTGGACCTGGTGCCTACACCTGGAGAACGTCGCCGTCGCGGGCCACCAGCTTGTAGAGCACGGGGCCGAGATAGATACCCAGAAACAGGCGCGAGATTAGGCCGGCGACGATCACGATAGCGAAGGGGCGCTGCGTATCCGACCCGATGCTGTGCGAAAGCGCGGCAGGCAATAGCCCCAGGCAGGCGACGAGCGCCGTCATCGCAATGGGGCGCAACCGAACCACGGATGCTTCGAGAGTGGCGGAATGAATGTCCATGCCGTCGCGGCGAAGCTTATTGATGTAGGTGAACAGGATTACCGCGGTTTCCACGGCCACGCCCATCAGCGCGAGTAAGCCCAAGACAGACGAGACGCTGAAGGGAGTGTGCGTCAACTTGAGCGCAATGAGCGCTCCCACCGGCTCGGTCATTACCACTCCCAACGCGGTGATGACGGGGAATTTAACGTTGCCGTAGAGCGCGAACAAGATCAGAAAGATCAGAAAGATCGTTAGCGGCCCAATGACCTTGATTTGATCGCGTGCCGCGAGATATTCACTGTATTCTCCGCCCCAGACCATTCGATATCCGGCAGGAAGATGAACCGCTGCGTCAACCGCTTGTTGTCCTGCGCTGACGGCTCCGGCCAGGTCGCGCCCCTCGATCGCGTACTGCACGCCGATGTACCTGGAATCATTCTCGCGATAAATGAAGGATGCGCCGTTGCCGACGCGAATGTCCGCGAGTTGGCGCAAGGGAATCTGCTGGCCCGCGGGATCACCGACGAGCAGGTCGCCGATTTCAGTGCCGCTGCTGCGGTATTGAGGCTCCATGCGCACAACGAGATCGAATTCCTTTTCTCCTTGAATCACTTGCGTCACAGCCTGTCCACCGACGGCAGCCTGAACTACCGCTTCCACGTCCGCCACGTTGATCCCATAGCGCGCGCATTCGGTGCGGTTGACGTCCACGATCAGGCTCGGTTGACCAAGTTCGCGGACGACGACCAGATCGGAAAAGCCTCTGACGTTCTGGAGTACTCGCTTGACCTCGATGGCTTTCTCCTGGAGGGTCTGGAGATCGGGTCCGTAAATCTTCACGGCGAGGGCGCTTTTGAGGCCGGTCAAAGCTTCATCGACGGCGTCTTCCGCTGGCTGCGTGTAATTGAAAATGATGCCTGGGAAGGCTTGGAGGCGCTGATTAATGGAATCGATGAGCTGTTGTTTGTCTCGTATTTTTCCTTTTTTCCAGACAGCGTCGTTATAAGGATGGAGGCCGACGTAAAACTCGTCGTTGAAGAACCCGGTTGAGTCCGTTCCGTCGTCGGGGCGGCCGAGTTCCGAGGCGACTGTGGTGACCTGCGGGTAAGACATCAGCACGTCGCGTATTTGAGGCGAAATGCGCGCGGCTTCCTGCCAGGAAATGGTGTAGGGCATGGTGGCTCTGACCCAAATTGCGCCTTCATCCAGGTGCGGCATGAACTCCGCGCCAATAAACGGAACCAGGAGAAGGCTGGCGATGAAGATGATTGCGACAGCCAAGAACGTTGTCTTGGGATACGCGAGGCACCATTCGAGTTGACGGCGATAGACGTCCTTACACCATTCATACGGGCGGTTTACTTTCTCTCGCACTCCTTTCTTGAACCAGTACGAGGCAAGCACCGGGACAAGAGTCAGCGCCAGAATCAACGAGCCCACCAGGGCAAAGGCCATGGTGTCCGCCATGGGGCGAAAGAGCGTTCCGGCCGCGCCGCTGAGCGCGTAGATGGGAAGATATCCGGCGATGATCACCAAGACCGCGTAAAAGACGGGCCGATCGACTTCGGCCGCGGCCCCTGCGATCACATCGTGGAGCTGGTAGTCCGTTCCGTGATGCAACGCGATTTGGCGAAAGATGTTTTCCATCATCATCACGGCGCCTTCGACGAGGATGCCGAAGTCGATCGCGCCAATGGAAAGCAGGTTCGCGTCCACACCTTTCGCGTGCAGGAAGATGAACGAAAACAAAAGCGAGAGAGGAATGGTGATCGCAACGATGACCGCCGCTCGAAAGCTGACCAGAAAAACAACCAGGACGATCAATACAAGAATCATTCCGCGGATCAGGTTTGCCTCGACGGTGCTGGTGGTGAGCTTCACCAGATCGCTGCGGTCGTAATACGGAACGACCTTGACGTCTGGAGGCAAAACGCTCTTGTTGAGATACGCGGTTTCTTTCTCGACTCCCTGCAACACGTATTGCGTTTGAGCGCCCGTGCGCATCAGGATGACGCCTTCCACGGCGTCGTTTTGATGCATGTAACCGAATTCGCCCAGGCGCGGCGCGTTGCCGATCACTACCTTGCCGATGTCTTTAACGAATACGGGTGCGCCGTTTTGGCTGGCGACGACGATGTTTTCTATATCCGCGGTGTCTTTCACCAGGCCGAGGCCGCGAACGTAGTAGAACTGCCCGCCTTGCGAATAGAAGCCGCCACCGGTATTCGAATTGTTCGCGGCGAGAGACTGCATCACTTGCGGAACGGTCAGGTGATAGCCGAAGAGGCGGGCGGGATCGAGCAGCACTTGATATTGCATCACGGTGCCGCCAAAGCCGGAATCGTCCGCAACGCCGGGCACGGAGCGGTAGGCCCGTTCAAGCACCCAATCTTCGATGGTTTTAAGTTCCATGGGATTGCGGTCGGGACTCTGAATCACGTAGCGATAAATCAAATCGCTGGGGCTGGAGAGCGGCGCCAGGCCCGGAGTGACGCCCGATGGCAGGTTCATCTGGCTCAAGCGCTCAAAAGCAAGCTGGCGGCAGAAGTAATTATCCGTGCCGTAGCTGAACGTCATAATCACGTCGGAGAGGCCGTAGAGCGAAATCGAGCGCATGTAGGTGAGGTTCGGAATACCGTTCATTTCCACTTCGATGGGAACGGTTACCAGGCGTTCAGTTTCTTCGGCGGCGTGGCCTGGCCATTGCGTGATGATCTCGACCATCGGCGGCGAGAGATCGGGATAGGCGTCCACGGGCATGCGCTGAAACGAAACAGCGCCGAGGATGATGATGGCCGCCGACATCAGCAAAATCAGGAATCGCTGGCGCAGCGCGAATTGGACGATGCGATGGATCATCGAATTAGCCGCCTATTGCTGAAATGAGTTAGCGAATTGCAAGAACAGGCTACCGGAGCCGACCACTTTGTCGCCCGCGGCGAGCCCGCTCAAAACCTGCGTTTTTCCGCCGCGGCTTTCGCCAATCGTCACGCTGCGGCGCCCGAATTGGTTCGCGCCGGTTTGCAGGTATACGAACGGATTATTCTGGTCGTCGCGCAGCACCGCGGCGTCTGGAACGGCGATGGCGTTGCGAATCACGCCGGCAGTGATCAGCGCCGTGCAGTACACGTCCTTCTTCAACATTTCGCCGGGATTATCGACGACGATGCGGGCCTGCAGCGTGCGCGTATTGGGATCGAGCGCCGCCGAGATGTAGGAAATTTTGCCGCGAAAGCTATCGGATGGATAGGCATCCGTCTGCACGACCACGTTATCACCAACGTGGACGTACGCCAGATCGCCCTGGTACACGTTGGCCAGGACCCATACCGTGCGCATGTCGGAGATGGTGAACGCTTGAGTCTGTCCGGCTTGCACCACTTGCCCGGGCGAAACGAGGCGCTCGACTACCTCTCCGCTGATCGGCGCGAGCACGGGAATTTCGGCGGAAGAAGGAGCTTTCGCCAGACCGTCCGGATCTTTGACGCCCAGAATCTTCAAGCTCTGCTCCGCCGCGTTCAGATCGGCTTGCGCCTGGTCGCGGTCGGATTCGGCTTGCAGCAGGTCACGCTGGGCGATGGCATTGTGTTGGTAAAGGTCTTGCGCGCGGGCGTAGTTAAGATTGGCGACGCGATACGTATCGCGGGCCTTCAAGTAGGTGTCAAGCAGCTGCGAGTAATCGGGGCTGGACACCTCCAACATCGGCTGGCCAGCAGCGACGCGCTGGCCGGGAACAACCAGAATCCGCGCGACCGGGCCTCCGACCTGCGTAATGACAGGCGTGGTCTTGAACGCGTTGTAGCTAACCGCGCCCGTGAGCTGCAATTGGCGCGTGAGCGTGGTGGGTTCGATCGAAACCACCTGCACGTGCGACATCTGGTCTTCCGGGATGGAGAAAAGCTGCGGCGTGAAAGCCTTCGGCTGGCTGGCCGAAAAGGAGGTCATTTTGTTGGCATTTCGAGTCTCGCTCGAGCCGCATCCGGCGATCGCGAGTGCGAGCAAGATGCACGCGGCGGCTTCCATGCGCCACGACCTATGCAAATGCTTTCTCATGGCAAGCTCCTGGTTCCCACGGCTTCGCGAAGCTGTTCGATCGCGGTCAGATACGAAGCTAGCGCCTGGCGGTAGCCCAGTTCGGTGGTGCGATAGCTGCGCTCCGCGTCCAGAAAATCGAGCAGGCTGGCGGCGCCGCGGCGGTAAGCGTATTGGCTGATGTCGAGGTCCTGCTGCGCTTCATCGAGGTAACCTGATTGATAAAGCTGAACCACCTGGTTGTTGCTCTGCACGCTTTCGTAGGCGTCGCGAACGTCCGTCAGGACCTGATCGGAGGTTGCTTGCTCCTGCTGTTGCGCCTGCGTGATGGCGTAACTGGCGCGCGCGATTTCGCCCTGGTTGCGGTCGAAAATCGGAATTTGTATCTGGCCGAAGAGCGAGGCGGTATTCGCATCGCTCACGTGCGTGTAGTTCACTTGCGCGGTCACGTCCTTCTTTCCCTGCGCCTTGGCCAGCGCATACTGGCTTTGCGCGGCGGTGATCCCTTGCCGCGCAGCGCGTAGATCGGGACGCGCCGTAAGAGCTTTGGCCTGCAAGTCTTCGAGGTTGCCGTGGACCGGCTCGTATTGCAGCGAGCCGGCGACATCGAAATCAGCGGATACAGAGTCGTATCCGATCAGTTGCCGCAGATCGTCGAGCCCCTGCACTTTCGCGAGCTGTGCCTGCGACGCGTCAGTCTGAAACTGCAAGAGCTGCAGCTTCATTTTCAGGAGATCGTCTTCGCTGATATCGCCGGTGCGGTAGCGTTCCTGGCTGATGTTGACGGTGTTCTGGAAGCTTTTCAGGTCCTGCTGCGCGAGCTCCAGCGCCGATTCGGCCAGCTGCACGGCGATAAACTGGCTGGCGACCTGAAACGTGAGGCTTCGCTCGTTATCGGCTACCTGCGACTCGGTGACAGCGGTTTGGTCCTGCGCGGCGCGCAAGCGATGCTGGCGCTTTTTGCCTCGCTCGAAGAGATAGCTCACACCGAGATCGAATTCGGCGGAGTTATCCATGAAACTCGAATTGAAGTCGCTCGGCTGGAAGAACGGGATAAACAAGGCGTCGCCAAGCAAGACAGGATTCGGCCTCAAATTCGCCGTGATTTCCTCGGACTGGCTTTGCTGAATCGTGGTGCGCGCGGCCTGCAGGGCATGGTTGTGCTGCAGGGCGAGCTGAATGGCTTGGTCCAGCGTAATCCTTACGGGACCTTGCGTTTGCGCTGCTACAGGACGCGGCAGAGCGAACGCAGCAGCGTAAACAAACGCGATCAAACATGCACATACGACAGGTCGCACGGACATGGTTTTTGCACCTTCTTCGGCAAACAAATGTAGGTCGGCGCCATCGCAAGGTGATGGCGGGGTAAACTACGCGAGGAACTAAGCGGTGACGGGAGGCGCCCGAGCGGGAACGCGCAGGATTACGGTGCCCTGCACAGGGGCAGGTTCCCGCGCCTGAGGCTGTTTTCCGACGAAGCCAAATTGAGGCAATTCGGGTTCGAAGGAGAGCGCGTTATCGATCGGGGAGTGATTCAGATGGCAAATCGGACAGTTCGCTTCCGCGATGTGCTGGTGCGTGTGCCAGACGGCCCCTGCCGTTGTGGCGAACACTAAGGCCAGGATCGCTACCGCGACCAAAACCCATCGGATTGAAGTTCGCTTTGGCAACTTCGATTTACTTACGCCCGCACCCCGATCACGCTGACTTTACACCAGATGCGGTAAGCGCGAAATGAGTTACCCTGCCTGTTTCACCCAAATAGCAACCCGGGGCGAGCTCGGTCTCAGGTCTCGTGGTGCCCGCGGCCCTTCAGCCGGAAACTCATCGGCACGTGCCAGGAAATAACCGCCGTCCATCACCAGCCCGAAATCCAGTCACGCACGGCGTTCGTCGCCGCAGTTCGCACGGAATCGAATTGCTCGATCTAAGAAGCGCGGCGTATGATCGCGACCATTCGTTTCTTAAGAGCTAGGAGAACCATCGATGCTGAAAGCGAAGGCAGCGCAGCGTGGTTTCCGGGGCTACCGAAAAGCGGCGCTTTTTCTCACGTTCCTGCTTTGCATCGCGTCCGGTGCGCCAGCGCAGGAGACGATCGTCGCCATCCGCCATGCCGAGAAGCCGCTTGGCGGCTTGGGCCAGCTTTCTTGCGAAGGGCTGAACCGCGCGCTGGCGCTGCCCAAAGTGCTGATTGCGCGCTTCGGCAGGCCCGACGCCATTTACGCTCCGAATCCCGGTGTGGAAGTGAATGACGGCGGCAAACAGATGTATTCCTACGTCCGTCCGCTCATAACGATCGAGCCCACGGCCATCGCGCTCGGGATGCCGGTGAACGCTCAAATTGGATTTCTCGACATTGAGAAGCTTCAATCCGAGCTGACGGCGCCCGTTTACAATCACGCTCTAATCTTTGTGGCATGGGAGCACTTTATGCTCAACCAACTTGCCCGAAAAATGCTGCAGAGTTTCGGAGACGATCCTTCCGCAGTCCCGCCTTGGCCGAATAGCGACTACGACCGGATTTACGTCTTCACCATCAGAGGAAATGGCGCTTCGCGCAAATTGGTTTTCCGCGAGGAGCACGAGGGACTAAACGGTTCGTTGAGCGATTCCTGCCCGTCTAAGTAATAGGATTTTCGTGCGTCACGAACTGGTGCGTCATTTAGCTCGATGTCAAGCCCCGGTACTGGACGATGCCAAAACCGCAGTTCCGGGGAAGCCTGACGAGTGGATTCAGTAACTTACGAGGGTAGGTTTGGGGTGAGCGATGGGATTTGAACCCACGACCCTCGGTTCCACAGACCGATGCTCTACCGGCTGAGCTACGCTCACCACCCCGCAAAATTCTAGCATGGTGCGGTGCTCGGGGATAGGCGCGTTCGCGTGCTGAGCAAGCTGCTTGTTAGCGCAGCGAACGGAGTATGGGCGGACGAGGGCATGTTTTCGGCTAGCGCGGCTTCCGCTAGGTTGCGAAACCTCGCTGGCTGCCGTGCTGCACGCGTCGACTGGTAGCCGCGCTACGCCTTGCGTGGGAAGGGAATTGGAGCGGAGGGTTTGTGGCGCGCATCGCGTCTAAGATGCGCGCGCGCCTGCTCGGCCCAGGGACCGTTGGGAGCGTGCCGCAGGTAGAGCATCCACTGCTCGCGCGCCAACCGGCGCTGGCCGCGCTTTTCGTACGCGAGCGCGAGATTGAATCGCGCGTCGGCATGATTTGGCAGGACGCGCGCGGCGCACTTCAAGTGCCGAATGGCCTCGTCGATTTCGCCCTGCTCTTCCAGCACGCAACCGAGATTGTACCGGCAGATGCCGTTCAGCGGATCGAGTTGCACGGCTTTGATGAACGACGCGCGTGCGCCTTCAGCATCTCCCATCTGGTAGAGCGCAACTCCCAGATTGATGTGCGCCTCGACCCAATCGGGCGAAAGCTCCAGAATTTCCATGTAATAGCGGATCGCTTCGGGGAGATCTTCGAGTTCGCCTTCGCATTCAAGGGCGGCGCGGAAGAGATCCTCCGCCGATGGGCCGGAAAGCGCGCGCAGCTTTTCTTTTGCGCTTACGGCGTTGAAGGAAAATGCCCATTGGCGCTTGCCCGGATGAAACGGGCGGCTGTCTCCTGGAGGAATGACCATTACGTCGCGGCCGTGTTCGATGAATTGCAGTTGATGCAGAGCGAGCGGAGCGGCGCCAAATTGCTCTTCCAGCAAATTGATGGCGCGCCGCACGCGTCGCGCGGGAATCCGGCTTTCGGTGAGCCGCTGCATGGTGCGCAGCGAAACAAGATCGCCAAAGCTATAAAACCGCTCGCCCCAGCGCGCCCGAGGATGCACGAGCCGCAAACGTTCCCAATATCGCAAGCGGCTCGGATCAACGCCCAGAATGCGCCCCACTTCTCCGCGCGTATATCTTTGCGACAAGCCGGCGCTCCCGTCGGACTCGAACCCGCCAACGATTATGCACCACATGTCAATCCCACCGAGCGCGGTATTGGCCGAGTTTTCCACAGTTTTTCAACGGCGCATCGCGCCTTGCGAGCGGAACAACTGGGCCGGGGGTCCATTCGTTGCATGCATCGGCGTCATTACCAAAAAGGCGACAGTCCCTCGCACGCGGATTGCAGCTTGGTCCGGCCTTGTTACACTTTTTCTTGCGGATACCGTGGGGGATTTCTCGCGCTTTCCGCGCGAATCGCGGTCTCTATGACTCTCGACAATACCGAGCGCCTCTACCTGGAGCGCCAGGTGACGCTGGCGCGTGCCGTGATCGCCGCGCTTTCGTTACTGGCGCTGCTGGAGACGTCCGTCGCGCCGCTGCGGCGGCTGGCGGTGGCGCTTTTGTTAGGATATCTCCTGGTGGCGCTCGTTGCCGTTTTTGCCGAGCGGTTTTTGCCCCATTGGCGCGTACGCATACCACTGGTTGTCGATTTCTCGGTGCTTGCCGCGTTCGTGTACCTAACGCCGTCTGTTTCCGCGTTTTGGTTCCTGTTTCTCTTTACGGTTTTCGCTTTGGCAACGCGCGGCAATACGCGCGCGATGTTCGCGATGGTGGCGCTAGCGACCGCCGGCATTATCCTGCGCGTCGCTATTGAGGACTCGTTCCAATGGCAGAGCACTTGGCACTGGATTGCCATCGGACTTGGAACGATCGTTTCGGGCCTCGGCATGGGATTTCTCGGCGCGCGCGAACGCGAGCATTTGGGCCGCCAGCAATTCCTGGAAAAAATCACTGGCGTGCTGCGCTTCGACCGTGGCTTGACGGAATCGATTCGCCAAGCACTTGGCGAGCTAACCTTGGCCTTCGATTGCGAACAGGCCTGCCTGGCCGTGCGCGATGATGAGGTCGAGCGGCTGTTCGTTTGGAAAGTGCGCTCAAGCGAAAAGGAAGCGCGCGGCCCGGAAACTTTGCCGCTTTCGCGATCGGATGCTTTCCTGATCGATTGCCTGGAAGTTTCGATGGGATGGGAGCAGAACGGCGGCCACGGCGCGGGCTTCGGCTGGGACCGACGCACCGGCCAGCGCTTTCGCCGCGTGCCTCCACTCGCCGAGGCGGCGCGCGAGGAGTTCGGCATTAACTCGCTGCTCGCCGCGACCCTTGAAGCCGATGGCCAGCCCGCCGGGCGCGTACTGCTAATCAACGCAAACGGAGGCCGGCGGTATTTTTCCGAGGGCGACCTGCGCTGGCTCGAACGCATCGTCCGGCAAGTCGGGCCGCCGCTCGAAAACGTGTTCTTGCTTCGCAGCCTGCGAACGCGAGCGGTGGAAGCTGAGCGCAGCCGCGTGTCGCGCGATTTGCATGACGGCATCCTGCAAACACTTCTCAGCTTGAACATTCAGCTCAACGTGCTCCGCCAAAAACCTCCGCAGACGCCAGAAGGCCTCTGCGCTGAGTTAACCAGCTTGCAACGAACCGTTAAGGAACAGGGCGAGGAGCTGCGCCGCATGGTCACGGAAATGCGTCCGCTGCGTGTGGAGAGCGCCGATCTGAAGGAGCTGATGTGCGGTTTTGCCGAGCGTTTTCGCGGCGAGCACGGCTTGGCCGTGGAACTCTTCATCGACGACCGCGATTTACGCGCTCCAGACCGCATTTGCCGCGAGATTTTCCAGATTTACAGAGAGTCACTACACAACGTAAAAAAGCATGCGCACGCCAGCCACGTCGTGGTAAAACTAGCTCAAGACGACTCGAAAGTGTTCCTGATCGTCGATGATAATGGCATGGGGTTCAGCTTCTCCGGCCGCTACGCCAGCGAGGAGCTAGACCGGCTCCGGCTTGGGCCAATTTCCATTAAGGAAAGAACTAGGAGTGTGGGTGGAACGCTGACATTGGAGTCCAATCCTGGGCATGGGGCGCGGCTAACTATCGAGATTCCCGTCAATTAACATGGCTAAATCAAAACAGGCGATTCGGGTCCTGGTTGCGGACGACCACGCAATCTTTCGCGATGGCCTGCGAAAGCTGCTCGACGTGGACGATATTCAGATCGTCGGCGAAGCGGCTAACGGCGTCGAATGCACCAAGCTGCTCCCGAAATTGAAGCCCGACATTCTGCTGCTCGACCTTCGCATGCCCGAAAAAGACGGCTTGGGCGTCCTCGAAGAGACGAATTTCGACTCGATGCCTACTCGCGTCATCGTGCTGACGGCTGCCGAGGACGACCGCGATGTTGTACGCGCCATGCGCCTGGGCGCGCGAGGCGTCGTTTTGAAGCAGTCCGCTAGCGATCTGCTGGCAAAGAGCATCCGGAAGGTGCACGAAGGGGAGATTTGGCTCGATAACCGTATGACCGCGGAAGTAATAGACGCATTCAAGAAATCCGCGGAGTCGGGCCAGCGGCGCGAAAAGCCGCTGCTCAGCGATCGTGAGAAGGAAATCGTGCAGCTCGTAGCCCAGGGCTTCCGCAACCGCGAAATCGGTGAAAAGCTGTTCATCAGCGAGCAGACCGTCAAAAATCACCTGCACAACATATTCGATAAACTTGGCGTTTCTGACCGGCTGGAGCTCGCGCTATACGCCATTCATCATCGCCTGATCGATTCAGCGTGATCGGTTTAGCTTCTACCCGCATCGTACGATTTTTGTTCGCGAATCAATCGCGCCATCCGGTGATGTGTGCCCGCGCACTGGCGTAAGATTGATCGCCGCCCATGGCCGGTGCAGAACGGAAGAAATGCCGCCCGAAAAACCGCCGCAGAGTGAAGGTCCCATGCCGGAAAATACGGCGCGCGGGCCCGGCATGTATCGCCGCGAGCGCGTTCTGATCGCTTGCATCGTTCTGCTCATCGCGCTTTTTGCATTTACCGCCTTCATCGCCCGCCAGTATCACCGCACCGTTCACCGTCTGGGCGATCAGTGGTTTGCACATGGCGAGACCGCCATGAAGGCTGGCGAAACGGCCAGGGCCATCACTGACTATCGCAACGCCCTGGTTTACAAGCCCGATGATGACACCTTCGAATTTCACCTCGCTCTCGCTCTTGCCGGCGCCGGCCGGGAAGACGAAGCGCGGTCCTACTTGACCACCCTACTCACCGAATCGCCCGGCAGCGGCCCCATCAATCTTGCTCTAGCGAGGACAGCCGTCAAGTTGAGGAACAATTCGGAGGCGGTTCGCTATTATCACAACGCGATCTACGGCGTCTGGCCCAGCGATCCTCTCACTGAGCGCTGGAATGTCCGCCGCGAACTCTGCGAATATTTCCTGGGCAGGAACGATATTCAGGAAGCGCAGCCTGACCTGGTTGCGCTGGCCCAGGAAACTCCTGCTGGCGATTCTGCGCGCCAAGACGTCGCTGGCGACCTGATGTCTCGCGCCGGAATGTGGAGCCGCGCGCTCTCCGCTTATCGCGCCGCGCTTAGAGTGCACCGGCGCGACACGGACGCGCTCGCCGGCGCTGGCCGGGCCGCATTTCAGTTGGCGATGTATTCGGACGCCGCGGAATATCTCCAGCGCCTGCCTGAACCCAGCCGTTCCGCGCCGGATATTGTGGAAACGCTTGGCCTGTCTCAGCAAGCTGCAACGATGAACGCGCTGCGGCCGGGTCTGCGCGCATCCGAAGAGGCTAAGAGAGCCGCAAAGGCCCTTTCCGTGGCTCAATCGCGCATTTCATCTTGTGCGCGTAAGCATGGCGATGTGCTGCCCCCGAAACCAGGCGCCACCGCTCCGCCCACGGATCTTCAAAAGCTTTATGCCACCGCGCGGCAGAACCGCCAGATTTGGAGCGAAACGAACCTTGCGCATCATCCCGATCAGGTCGTCGTCGCGATGACTTTCGCAGTGCAAGCCGAAAATACGGCTTCTGCCGAATGCGGTCCTCCACAGAACATTGCGGATCGCGCTCTGAGCCTGATCGCCAAGGGCGCAACGAGGCCTCCGAGTGAGTGATACTGCGTATCATCCACAATCCCTCGCTGATGCTCCTCCTCCCGCTCCGGCGCGCCTGCGAGACCGCGTCCGCTCTTTCTGGCAATCATGGACTCAGAAGATTTTCGGCGAGCGCGAAAACGAACTCTTCCTCGTGCTCGCCGTTCTTATCGGAATCTTCTCCGGCCTGGCTGTCGTCTGCTTCCGAGTGGCGATCGAGTGGGTGCAATTCGTGCTGCTCGGCTCGTCCCTCTATCCGAGCTTTCCGCGCGTGATTTTGGCGCCTGCCATCACGGGCCTCGGAATCGCGGTTCTGGTCATCTATGCCTTCCCGCGGTCGCGCGGCAGTGGCGTCAATCAAACGAAAGCTGCCGTGTACGTCTCGAACGGATACATTCCGTTCGACACGGTCATCGGCAAGTTCGTAGTTTGCGCCCTGGCCATCGGCAGCGGGCAGTCCCTTGGTCCCGAAGATCCGTCGCTGCAGATGGGCGCGGGAATTGCCTCCAAGATCGGCCGCTATTTGCGCCTTTCGCAAGCCAAAATCCGGCTAATCGCGCCGGTGGGCGCCGCTGCTGGATTGGCTGCGGCTTTCAACGCTCCCATTTCGTCGGTGCTGTTCGTCATCGAGGAAGTGATCGGCACGTGGAGCGCGGGCGTGCTTGGCGCGATCGTATTGGCTGCGGTTTCCAGCGCTATTACGATGCGGCTGTTTCTCGGAAACGAGTCGCTTTTCCGTGTGCCCGCCGTGCCGGCGCCGCGCCCCGAAGAGTTTCTGGCTTACGCGGTGCTCGGAATCGCCGGCGGAATCACCTCACTGCTCTTCACGAAGTGGATCGCCTATGCCAGACCCAAAATTCTGGCGCTCCCGCGCTGGACGCACTACCTGCTACCCGCCGCAGCCGGCCTGATCATCGGAATCATGGGCATCTGGTTCCCACAAGTGCTCGGGGCCGGATATGCGATCATCGACCAGGCACTGCACGGCGAGTTTGCCTGGCAGTTGCTGATGGTCCTCGCGGGCATGAAGCTGCTCGCCACCGGTGTGTCGTTCCTTAGCGGAACGCCCGGAGGAATGTTCGCGCCTACCCTGTTCATCGGCGCCATGCTTGGAGGCGGCATCGGCGTGATCGAGCATCATTTCTTCCCCAGCATCACCACATCCGTGGGAATGTTCGCCCTGGTTGGCATGGGCACGTTGTTCGGCGGTTTTCTCCGCGTTCCGATTACCTCCGTCTTCATGGTGATAGAGCTTTCCGGCAGCTACTCCGCAGCTTTGCCGGTGATGGTGTCGAGCTTGATTGCCTATTTGATTGCGCGTCAGTATCAGGAGGTCGCGCTCTTCGATATGCTGACGCGCCAGGATGGTCTGATCCTTCCATCCGTCGAAGAACGCCGCGAGCAGGAGCCTTTTCTCGTGGAAGATGCCATGCGGGCCGATGCTGCGCTCGTTGTGCGCCCGGCCGAAGCTATAGACGACGATTTGCTCCGCCAAACGGTCCGTCAGGCGGAAACTCAACCCGACATTCCCGTCCTGCTTCGCGCTCGCATGGGCGAATGGCGGCTATTGGACGGTGAAGATTTGCAGCGCTTGGCCAAGGATAGTGCTGCTCCCCATGTGGCCTCGGAGGTAAAGTCGAAGGGGCCCCTGCCGCTGCTCTTCCGCGATGAGTCGATCGAAGAAGCGATGCGCTGGTTAGGAGACTGGCCGGTGATCCCGGTGGTCAATCGCGCAGACTTGGGTCAGTTGGAGGGAGTTATCACCTTCCAGGACGTGCTTAAGGCCGTCCGCAGGGCGAAGGCGGAGTAAGACGGGAACCAAACTCCAGGTTCCCTCGTCTTATTTCACTCGAACCGCGCCATAGCCGCTATAGTACTTCTGTACTGAAAGAGGGGCCTGGAATTGGCTCTACTGCTCTATTGGTTTGAATTGGCCCTTTCCAATATTCTGTCCCCGTTATGTTGGAGATGACGCCAGTGTCCTTAAAAGAACGACGTTCCTCTCGCCGTTTCTTGATGCGCTTGCCGCTGACCGTTCGTTGGACCGATGAAATGGTGGTCGGCGAAGCCGCCACCGAGTCGCGCGAGGTTAGCTCCCGCGGCTTGTACTTTCATCTGCCCAAAGGGCTGAAAAGCGGCTCGCCCGTCGAAATCGTCATGACCCTTCCGCACGAGTTGACCCAGGCTGGCCCGGTCCGCGTTCGCTGTCTTGGACGCGTTCTGCGCAGCAACCAGGAAAACCCGGAGGAAGTGGGAGTGGCGGCGGCCATCGAGCGGTACGAATTCATGCGCAACAGTGAATCGGCCGCTTAACAAGTTCTTGCCCAGACCCTGCGGAGATGGGTGAGAAACGGCCGGGAGGCTCGGGTCCCTCAGCCAGGCCTCCCGGCCACTTTTATTGCGTCATTACGCGTATGTTGCTCTCGCGGTCGCGTCTGGCGACCGTTTGTAGGTTTCCCTAGTCTAGGCAGCAATTCCGTCGCGTAAGGCGGTCGGTACCTCACGATTCAATTCCCATCCGTTTCGCGCGTTTTTTTTCACCTGCTCAAATTCTTCTTGACAATGTCAACAAAATTAGTAAGCTTAGTCATGTTTTTTGGCATCACCGAATTCTTATGAGAATCTCTCAACGCGGTCTCTACGCTCTCCAAGCGCTCACTGTCCTTGCGCGCCAGCACCCTGCGGGCGTCGTCAAGATCAAGGACATTGCCACCGAGGAGAACCTGCCTGAGAAATTCCTCGAAAACATTCTTTTGGACCTAAAGCGCGCCCGCATCGTCGCGAGCATTCGCGGCGCTCACGGCGGCTATCAGCTCAACCGTGCTCCCGCGGAAATTTTTTTAGGCGATGTAATCCGCAGGATCGACGGCCCCCTGGCGCCTTTCGAGGACGCCGACTCCTTGCGCCGTCGCGTTGATAAGGATGCGAAACACCGCCCGCTCTTCCAGGTGCTCCTCGATGTCCGCAATGCCGCCGCCGGCATTCTGGACCACACCTCGATTGCCGACCTCTGTTGTAGCCGCAACTAGCCTTCCGCGAGTTTTCCGC
>JASHPG010000230.1 GCA_030038275.1 Candidatus Acidiferrales bacterium
CGCAGGGTCTTGCTGAAGCACGGTATCTGCATCCGTATCGGGCAAATAAAGGCTGGAAACCTCGCCAACCTGCAGCCCATCGCGAAGGAGCTGCACCTGCGCGGAGCGAAGGCTGGCTTGCTCCAGCTCCGGCACGGTCACTTTTTGCGGCCCGAGGCTCAAGACGACGTGCGCGGTCTGCCCAACCTTCACGTTCATGCTTGGCGCCGGGCTCTGCCGCGCGATCGCGTCCACAGGATAATGGCTGTAAATGCGGTCTTCGACGGCGATGCCCACGCCGCGCCCCTGGAGCAGTTGCCGTGCCTGGCTCACCGGAACACCAACCAAATCCGGCATCACGACTTCCCTGCCGCGGATGGCGATGCGCATGGCCGTCAGCGCGCTCAAAAACGCAACCGAGGCGAGGATGAACGCCAGCAAAGACATGCGCAACATCCAGCGGAATCGCTCGCAAAGCGTCATGGTTGTAGGCTCGTTTGGCTCGCGTTGGCTAGATTGCCGAATCGCGGCAGCAGTTGCAAGGGGACGTTTTCTCCGGCAGGGGAGCCGGGGAAAGCGGTATCGAGACCCGGCCGTGGCTGAAATTCTTCCGGAAAATCCGATGAAATAATTGCACCGGGACGTTCCGCCCTTCGATTTTCATGTAGCTTTATTTTCAGTGACTTACATAGGTCGAAGGTTGATTGGGTGTTCCGCCCTTGCTTAGCTGCCCATTCGCCAATAGTGGGCCGCGATTCATGAACGGCAAACCGGAGCGCCAGCGCACGCGTGTTTTCGGAAGGTGGAAGGCGGCGCGAAGAGACAGGCTCGCCGGCGTTGGTTCGCCCGCGAACGACACGGCCCAATGCGCGGAGGCCGCGTGGTTCGCTATTAGAAAAATGGAAGTCCCTGATTGGCAAAGATTTGATACGCCCACTACTCGCAGCATTTTCGCGATTAGGACTCGAGGTTTGCGTGCCAGCGGGGGAGGCAAAGAAGGGACAAGGCCAAGAAACTCGGTTGTGGGGGGATGCGGGGTTCGTCGTCATGTTATGCGTTACCCTTACATTTATCGCGACCTAACCTCCCTTGACTAGGCCCCTTTGTAGCGGGCAGGCCATCCAGCGCGACAGGCACACGGAACGCGCATGCCGCCGATGTGCCGCGAAATCCGCCTTGCCCGCCCTCCGGCTGCCGCGGAACGGGCAAGAAAAACAACCCAAGGTAGCATGGACTGCAAGTGCCGTCCAGGTTCAATTTGGGTAGTACTTGCTTTCCCGAATTGGGGCGGCTGCTTCTTTGGAAGTAAGGTGCATCTGGCGATCACGCAACGGGCAACGGGCTATTACGCCACTCGGAAGAGTGGTGTTCCCAGAGCTACCTAGGCGTCAGAAGCGCAGGTTCAGAGGGCCGAAATAAGGCGGGTGGGCGTTGAACAGGACCAGCGTAACCGCGATAAGCAGAAGGTAGGTAATCCGTCGCGCGCCCGGTTCCCTGCCGCGCATTCGATTAACGCGGCGCGCAGCCACGATCCAAATACACCAGGAAAACGAGCCAGCATATCTCAATCGCCGCGCCGAAGTTGATTCGCATCGGAAATTACTATGCGGGCCGCCGCAAGGATGTTTCACGATACTCCAAATTGGCGCTTGTCAGCGGGTCGCGCGGCGCGTACATCTGATGCACCCATGAGAAAACCTTCCAAATCGAAGCGCACGCTGGGCGACGCAACGCTGGCCAATCATGCCGGAGAGGAACGCGCCGGAGTTGCCGGGCCGGTGGGCGTCCCGATTGCGCGCACGTCGAATTTCACATTCGAGAGCACGGAGACGATGAAGCTGCTGGCCGAAGGAAAGATTTCGGCCTACATCTACACACGCCACGGAAATCCGACCCTGGACGTGGCCGAGAGGAAAATCGCGGCCCTGGAACGCGCGGAGGCCGCGCTGGTAGCCGCATCCGGATCGGCGGCGATTTCCGGGGCGCTGCTTTCCATGCTGCGCGCGGGCGACGAAGCGATCGCCACGCGCCAGATTTACGGCGGCAGCTACCGGCTGCTGCGGGATTTTCTGCCGAGGTACGGAATCACCGTGCGCTTTGTGGAGGCGGACCTGGCCGGAATCGAGCGGCTGGTGAGCCCGCGCACGAAAGTCCTGTACGTGGAGACGCCCACGAATCCAACGCTGCGCCTGGTGGATTTGCGCAAAGCCGCGGCGTTCGCGAGGGAGTGGGGGATCGTGTCCATGGTGGACAATACCTTCGCCAGCCCGGCGCTGCAAAAGCCGCTCGAATTCGGCTTCGATCTGGTGCTTCACAGCGGGTCGAAATATCTGGCCGGCCATTCCGACGTAATCGCCGGCGCGGCGGCCGGCAGCGCCGCCTTGATCCGGCAGATACGCCATACAATCGTGGAACTGGGCGGCACGATGGACCCGGAAGCGGCGTTTCTTTTGATCCGCGGCATGAAGACGCTCGAAGTGCGCGTGCAGAGCCAGTGCGATAGCGCCATGAAAGTCGCTCAATTTTTGGCCAAGCATCCGAAAGTGGCGCGCGTGCACTATCCGGGGCTGGCGTCGCACCCGGATCACGCGCTCGCCAGACGGCAAATGCGCCGCTTTGGCGCGATGATGGCGTTCGATTTCAAAGGCAATGCCAAAACCAGCCTGGCCGCCGCAAGGCGCTTCTGCGACCGCGTGCAGTTGTTTCTGCTGGCCGCAAGCCTTGGCGGGACGGAATCCCTGGTGGTGCTGCCGATCTATACCTCGCACGTTAATATGTCCGCCGAGGAGCTTCGCGGAGCGGGCGTGGAACCAAGCACGGTGCGAGTTTCGGTGGGGCTAGAAGACGCCACCGATCTGATCGAGGATCTCCGCCAAGCGCTTGCATGAGGCGTCAAAATGCGTCTCGGGTGAAAAGCCGATTCCAAGCGACTGACAACCGGTGTAGGATGGCGTCGATTTGCGCCGCGATGGTACAGGCTGGTCGGAAGGGCGCAGATCAGGTTCTAGTACCTTTTGGTCAACGTACTACGCATTCGTTCCATTGACCTTGGCCTAAGTCCTTCGTAATATTCCCGCTACCGCAAGGTGGAAGCCGCAGGGGTCGCTTCCATGGCGCAGGCTGGCTCTCTCGGTCCTGAGTTTGCTTGGGTACAACCAGCGGTTCGGACTACAACAGGATGAAGCGCAAAGCGGCAATTTGGGCGATTCTTGCGGCCGGCGTGATCGCCGTGGCTGGATGCAACGAATCGGCGAAAGTGGTTCGCGTGCGGCCGCCGGCAGAGGCGCCAATGGCGGCATCCGCGTACGCGGACGTCACGCTGCCGCTGCCCGCTAACCCGTCATACGAAGCTCCCATTTCCGCCGATCCCACGCCGCCGATCGACATTCTCGTCGCGCAGGTTCAGGCGGCCTACGACGCGGGAGTGCAACAAGAAAACGCCGGTAACAACGATCAAGCGCAAACCGACTTCGACCATGCCGTAAAGCTGATCGTAAAGAGCGGCTTTCAAGCGGACGACGATCCGCGTCTTTCCAAGCTCTTTGACGAACTGGGCAAAGAAGTGAGCCCGGATGAAATCAACGCGGCGGTATCCGGCGGCGACGAGGAGCAGGCGCAAACGCAAGCCGCTCCCGCGCAGCCCGCGCCGATCGACGAAATCGATAATTTGTCGCTTCCCGCCGGCGATCCGCGGCTGGCGATGAAAGCGGAGTCGGAACTGATCAGCGTGCGCCACGATCTGCCGCTCACGGTGAACGATTCCGTTTTGCGATACCTGAGCTTCTTCACCACGCCGCGGGGCCACGCCATCGTGGAGCACGGAATCGAGCGCGGTGGGCGTTACGACGCGATGATCCGGGCGGTGCTCAAGCAGGAGGGCCTGCCGCAAGACCTGATTTATCTGGCGCAGGCCGAGAGCGCGTTTCAGCCCGACGCGGTTTCGCGGGCCGGCGCGCGCGGAATCTGGCAGTTCATGCCGTTCGACGGTGAAAAGTACGATTTGGACCGCACCTACTGGACCGACGAGCGGAGCGATCCCGAAAAAGCGACGCATGCGGCGGCGCAATATCTGCGCAACCTCTACGGCATGTTCGGCGATTGGTATCTGGCGATGGCGGCGTACAATTCCGGTCCGCTGACGGTGGCGCGCGCGATCGAACGCACGGGTTACGCCGATTACTGGCAACTGCAGAAGATGCGCGCCCTGCCCGTCGAAACGCAGAATTACGTCCCAATCATCATCGCGCTGGCGCTGGTTTCCAAGGATCCTTCGCTCTATGGCGTGCAGGTCGATCCGGAAAAGCCGGTGCCCACCGTACAGGTGAATCTCGATCATCAGATCAGCTTGAATCTGGTGGCCGACGCGTCGGGAGTGGACGTGGACGATCTGCGCTCGCTGAATCCGGAGTTGCTGCGCGGCCTCACTCCCAACGAGCCGGATTTCGTCCTGAATCTGCCTGAAGGCGCGAAGAAGACTTTCGAGGAAAATATTCAGCAGGTTCCCGAGGATAAGTGGACGAGTTGGCGCCTGCACGCCGCCGCGGACGGCGAAACGCTACCGGAAATCGCGCGGCGCTACCGGGTGACCGTGGCCGCGCTCGAAGAAGCGAATCATCTGGAGCCGCATGCCGCCGTGCCCGCCGGGTTTTTGCTCAACGTTCCCGCGCCGCCTCCCGCGGCCCGCTTGATCCATTATCGCGTGCGCCGCGGCGACACGCTGGAGGGCATCGCGGACAGATTCGATGTAACGGTGGAGGAGCTGCGGCGCTGGAACCACATCTACGGAAACCACGTGCGCCGGGGCGTGCGGCTGCGCATCTACGCGGGCAGCTTGACGGCCGATGAATATCGCGAGAAAAAATCCGCGCGGGGGGAAAGTCCGCGGGCTCATTACGTGCCCGCGAAAAGCTCCGAAACAGTTTCGCATCAAGTGCGTCCGGGTGAAACGCTGTACTCCATCGCTCGCCAATATCAGACCACCGTTTCAGAGCTTCGCGAATGGAATCCGTTCCTCGCCAGCCGCGAATTGCAGGCGGGCGACGTGTTGAGCATCGAACGCTAGTCAAGTTTTCTACGTAAATCACAGATAATAAAAGGCTTGTTCGGGGCGCGTTGAGCGGCCTCCGCCTTGGTCGTGCTCTCCTGCCAGCTAGCGAGCGCAGCATCCGGCGGCCCTGAGCCATTCCTTCCTTTCCGCCTTGACAAAATTCGGAGAACCCGTTTATATGCAGCGAAGGCCAAAAAGGCTGTTCAACGCCCTTGATCGACGGAGGAGTACATGTTCTACGCCAAGATGAACGATGAAGATGACGACGAACTGCCCGGCTGGGACGAAGAAGAGGAAGGGCAGGAACAGCCGGCCGAGGTCGTCGAAGTAGAGGAAGTGATCGTCGAGGAAGAACCGGCGGAAGAAGAGGAAGCTGAAGCTCCTCGCCCGGCGGAACCTCGCCGCCCGGCCGCCAAGGCCAAGCGGAAGCCGGCCAAAAAAGCGGCTCCGAAAGCGAAGAAGAAGGCGAAAGCTAAAGCCAAGCCAAAAGCGAAAGCAAAGAAGTCCGCCGCGAAGAAGGGCGGACGGCGGAAGAGGCGCTAACGTCGAGGCGGTTCGGTCCGCAAAGCCACATATTTTGAATTTCGCAAACTGCCGCTCGCGGCCATAGCACCGCGAGCGGCATTGTTTTTAGGTAAGGATTTTCTGCGGTCGAAGCTGCTCCGAACTGGCACACGTTTGCGTGCCAGCGCTCGTTTTCTCTGTCCGATCGCATATCTTTATTCTTGCGGTGTGTATTGCCGCGCCGCTAGCATACGCGCTCGATGCCGTTGGCCGTGGAACAGATCCGGAGAATGCGCGGAGGCGCTCAATCGCATTTGATGCGCTGCGCGGACGATGGCTATTACGTGGTGAAATTCCGTAACAATCCGCAAGGGTCGCGCATTCTGGCGAACGAATTGCTCGGGACCAGATTGGCGGCGCGCCTGGGGCTACCCACGCCGGAGACGGCAGTCGTGGAAGTACGAGAGGACTTGATCGAATACACGGACGATTTGGTGTTCGAGCTCGGGCGCGGGCGGTCGCGTTGTCAGGCGGGACTGCAATTCGGCTCCCGCTATCCTGGGCCGCCGCGCGACACGGTGGTGTACGATTTTCTGCCCGATGAACAGTTGGGCCAGGTCGCCAATCTCGCCGATTTCCACGGCATGTTCGTGTTCGACAAGTGGACGTGCAACACCAACGGCCGCCAGGCGATTTTTTTTCGTCCGGCCGGCGAATCGCAATACCGGGCGCAGATGATCGACCAGGGATTTTGCTTCAACGCGTGCGAGTGGGACTTTCCGGATGGCGCGCTGCGCGGCATCTATGCGCGGCATCGCGTGTATGAATCGGTTCGCAGAATCGAGTCGTTCGAGCCTTGGCTCACCCGCCTCGAAACACGCTTAGATGCCTCGGCCATCGGCGAAATCGCCGGCGACGTCCCTCCAGAGTGGTACGGTTCCGATACGGATGCGCTCGAACGGCTGGTGCAGCAGCTCTCGCGCCGCCGCTCGATCGTTCGCGAACTGATCGTGCAGGCATGGAAATCCTCAGCCCAACCTTTTCCAAACTGGAAGTGAACGATGCCAGATGAACAGCGGTTTCAGACGATGCATTACCGGATATTGCGCTACACGCCAAACGTCATCCGCGACGAGTGGATCAACATCGGCGTGATTTTGGAGCAGGCACCGGCCGCTTCGCTTGCGTCCGGCGGCGCCGCCGTGCGCCGCGGAGTGCGGATACTCGACGACGAGCGGGGGTTCAGCCGTTTGCGGCGCTTGCACCCCTCGGCGGACGAGACCCTGCTGCGAAATCTCGGCCCCGAATTAGATGCTCGCCTGCACGGTATGGAAAAGCAGGCCGGCGAGTATCTCGCAAAGCTGCAGGACTCGCTGTCAAACGTATTGCAGTTCAGCCCGGGCCGCGCCGTGCTGGCCGAGGATTTCGACGCGGAAATAGACCGCCTGTACCGGGAGCATGTCGCTCCTCCTTCCCGGATGCGGACCGGCATCGTCGAGAGCACCAAGGAATGGATCCGCTCGCGGTTAAAGGATGTCTTCGCGCGCCGCCGCATCCTCGACAAAATGCAGCGAAGTATCCGCGTGGATGAATTCACTCAGCCGGGCGATCCTTTCCATATCGATTACGCCTATCGCTACAACGGAACGCGCGGCTACTTGCACGCCGTTCCGCTGGGGCGCGACTTCTCGAACGCAAAAGTTTACGCCTACACCGCCGAGCGCATTCGCGCGAAATCTCAGCATGCCGAGTTCTCGGCGGTAACGGAGGTCCCACCGTCGCCGGAAAACCGCCACCATGAATTCATCCTGCGGCTGTTCGAGGAGCAGCAAATCAGGGTGCTGCCGCTCAGCCGCGTGGAGGCCTTTGCCGAGTCCCTGGCCTCGCGGCTGCGCTGAAGTCCGCAAGGCGCAACACCCAAGCGCAGCCTCAATAACGCCAGCCCGGGCGAACCAGCGCCCGCTGACGGGCGGCAAAGCTTCGGCGTTGCAAGTCCGGATTTGATTCTTTCTCCTGATTTTGTTATCGTGCGTTGTACTTATCCCTCGGAGTACATTTGTGAAACAGCGTGCGGCGAAGGGCCCGCGAATCTCTCGCTCGACACTCAAGTCTATGAGCAAAAAAGCTTTAGCTTCTGACTCCAAAGCCAAGACAGCTGCCCCCGATCCCGACGCGCAGGCCAAGCAACAGCAGTTGAAGCTTTACGAAGAGGCGCTGCGGCATTTTCAGCAGCAAAAATGGGCCCGCGCCAGGGAGCTCTTTGAACGCGTCGCGGAAGGTCCTGCCAGGGATCTAGCCGACCGCGCCCAGGTTCATCTGCGCATTTGCGCGCAGCGCATTACCCCGGCTCCAGCGGCACCACCAAGGTCCGCCGAGGACCATTACACGCAAGGCGTGGCGCTTATGAACATGGGCCGCTGGGACGAAGCCCGCGAGCATCTCGACCGCGCCCGCAAAGCCGCTCCGAAGGCCGATCACATCGTGTACGCCATCGCCGCGCTCGATTGCCTCACCGGCGAAGCCGACTCGGCAATGGAGAACCTGAAGCTCGCCATCCAGTTGCGCCCGGAAAACCGCTATCACGCGCGCAACGACGAAGATTTCTCGTTCTTGCAGGAAGACCCGCGCTTCACGGAGCTGCTCTACCCCGAGCGGGATGGCTCCACTGGCTAGCTTTCAGCTTTTTTCATGAGAGTGGTCCCAGAAAAGCGTTCGCCGCCTGTCCGCGTGGTGGCTTTGGGAGGCGGTACCGGCCTTTCGGCGGTGCTCCGCGGACTCAAGCCTCACGTCGCCGAGCGCGGCAAATTCGATCCACTCGCGCCCATTTCGGATCTAACCGCCGTCGTCACCGTAACGGATGACGGCGGCAGCTCCGGCCGCCTACGACGCGAGTACCGCGTGCTCCCTCCGGGCGACATTCGCAACTGCCTTGTAGCGCTATCTCCCGCCCCGAATTTGCTCGGCAACCTGTTTCAATACCGCTTCCCTGCGGGGCGCGGCCTGGCCGGCCACAGTTTCGGCAATCTCTTCCTCACCGCGCTCACCAACATCACCGGCGACTTCCCCGCCGCCGTCCAGGTCTGCGCGCAGGTGCTCGCCGTTCGCGGCAGTATCTACCCGTCCACCGCGCAGAACGTGACGCTTGAAGCGCAGCTCGCCGACGGTACCATCGTCCCCGGCGAAACGAAAATCTCTCAATCGCTCAAGCCAATCGGCCGCTTGCGTCTGGTTCCGCGGCGCGTCCGGCCGCTGCCCGAAGTAGCAGCCGCGATTCGCGCGGCGGACTTGATCCTTGTAGGTCCAGGATCGCTCTACACCAGCATCGTTCCAAATCTGTTAGTGC
The DNA here is from genome assembly GCA_030038275.1 of Candidatus Acidiferrales bacterium. Classification (GTDB taxonomy): domain Bacteria; phylum Acidobacteriota; class Terriglobia; order Acidiferrales; family UBA7541; genus Palsa-295. The sequence continues at coordinate 8,874 of JASHPG010000230.1, forward strand.
CGGGAATCCTGAAGGCGATGGTCCAGTCCCGCGCGCTGCGCGTTTATATCGCTAATCTCATGACCCAGCCCGGCGAAACGCGGCGCTACACCGCCGCCGACCACGTGCGCGCCATCTACGATCACACACGCTCTGGACTTTTCGACGTTGTGGTAATGAACCGCGCCGCAGTGGCGCCGAGGCTGATTCGCCGGTACGCCGCGCAGGGCGCCGAGCCGGTCGAGCCCGCGCGCGCGGAACTCGAAAGAATGGGGCTTCGCTGCGTGTCGGGCAACTTATTGCGCCAGGACGGCAAAATCCGGCATGACGAAGCGCGGCTGGCGAAGCTTCTGCTCGATTCCTTCGTTCGCGGCGGAGCCCGCCGGCGGCGCTAGACGCCCGCGCTAATTGCCCGCCGCGGCCGCGTTCGGCGCCACGTACCCTTCGCGGGCGTACACTTCCACTTTTTGCTTCTTGCCCTTCTTATTGCGGAGCAGCATCGGATTGCCCTGATCATCGACGATTTGCAGGGTGATCTTGTGATACTTGCCGTCTTGCGGCGTCGATGGCGTGAATCCCAGCGTGTACTGGAAACGGAGGAATTGCGCCACGGTATTGAAGACGTTCGACATGTCCGCATCGAACACCGGAAAAAATGCGTAGCCGCCGGTCAGCCGCGCAAACGTGGTGAGCTGGTTTTTCGCCTGAAGGTAGTTGATGTCGTTCCCCATTTTGTACATATCCACCTGCTCGCCCATGCCGACGCAGAAGATCGTCACTTCGCTTTCTTTCAGGCGGTCGAGAATCTGATCGAGGTTGTGCTTGCTGAAAGTATCGTAACCGGAAGCGATCACCACGATCGATTTCTTTCCTTTTACGTCGCGGAGCTGATCCACGGTCTGATAGATCGCGTCGAAAAGGACCGCTTCGTGAAAGGTCGGGAATCCCAGCTGTTGAATGTCGTCGTCCACCAGACGCTTGTCTTGTGTGAAATCCTGAACCAAATGGATATTCAGGTCGAATGTCTTCAGCGCCACCCAATCTTGCGGCTTCAGGTCGCGGAGAAAACCTTGCGCCCAGTACGCTCCCCGAGCCGCGAAATAATTCCACATGGTGCTGCTGTATTCGAGCAGGATTACGGTCGTAATCGGCGCATCGCTGGGGCCGAAGTTCGTGATCTGCTGCGGCTGGCCATCGTCGAACACGCGGAAGTTTTCTTTCTTTAATCCGGTAACGAGATTGCCGTCGTGATCGGTCACCGTGGCGTCCACGTCAACGAGACTGGAATTGACCGATATCACCGATTGCGGCGAAGAAGGCGGCGGAGGCTGCCGGTTTTGTGACTGGCCCGGCGCGCTCGTGGGCGGCGCGGGCTGCTCCGGTTGCTGCGCGGGCCCCGGCGTCATCGGCCCTTCCTGCTGCGCGAACGCCCTCCACGCAGCCGGCGGAACGCCCAGCCCGGCGATCAGCACCGCCATTAAGATCACCCGAAATCCGCTCCACCGTCGCACGTGATACTCACCTCGGAATCATGCTGCCACGCCGCGGCAGCGCGGTCAATCGCATGGCGGGAAATCGCCGCTCCCGCGCATCGGTGTCGCCGTCGCGCCGGAAGATCGCCTTCGCGCACACCGCGCCTGCCAGCATTTTGTGATTCTCCACAGAGCTAAAAGGATGTAGGCCCCGCCGCAGCGCCGCCGCGAACGGGCCACGCTTAGCCCCGCCCCGAAGATTCAGAAGAGGAGAAACTAATTGATCCAGTTGTCGGGACGTTCCGGCGGCTTGTCGCGGTGCTCGCGCACGTACACTTCGAATTTCCTGCGCAGCCGGCGCTGTTTCCAATCCGTCAGCACGTTGCGCCAGTTGTACAGGTGCGAACCGCGCCGCAAGTAAACGTAGCCGACCAGCATTCCGCTCAGGTGGCAGATGTGCGAGATATTGTCGCCCGTGGAGTCGATCGTCGCGAAAAACTCGAGCGCGCCCATGATGATCACGAATATGCGCATCGACACGGTGACCGGCAGCGGGAACATCCACACACGGCGGTGCGGAAGCAGCACTGCATCCGCCAGCAAAATTCCAAAGATCGCGCCCGAGCAACCGATGGTCGGAATCAGCGCCGTGCCCATGCCGTGCGGATCGAGGATCAGCTTGACGGCCACGTCGATCAGCCCAGCTCCCACGCCGCACAAAAAGAAATAGACGTAGAATTTGCGCGCGCCCCACATATGTTCCAGGTCCGCGCCGAACATGGCCAGATACAGCAGATTCAGCAGGATGTGCCAGATGCCGTCGTGCAGGAAAAGATAGGTAACAGGCTGCCAGACGCGCAGTCCGTGAACCGAAGCGTACGGCACCAGGCCAAACCAGCGGATCCAGAAATTCCAGCCTGATGGACCGATGATTAGCTTGGAAAATTCCTGCAGAAGAAAAACGCTGACGCAGATAATGCAGAGCGTCTTGACGGCGCGGGGAAAATACTCGCCGATATCGAAGCGGTAGCCGTAGCCACGCGAAAAGGAGCCCACGGCTCCTAATTTTAGGGAGTCGAAGCGCCGGAGTCAAAGAGCGCGTACTCGCGCAGTCCTGAAAAAGTCGGCGCCGGAACGGGCGCGTCATGCGCCAAGGAAGCCGCCGCATCGTAGGGGCACAGCTGCTGTGCCCGCCTAGCGGCTCCGCCCTTCGTTCGCCTCGATTCCTGAAACCGAGCCGCTGATGTGGGAGGCTCCGCGCGAGCGCTTAAAAATCAAACCGATCTGCCGCCAAATGGCTAATGGCGGGGTTTGGCGAAATCATGAGTAAGCGCGATCGATCTTCGCGGCGAGGATGAAATCGCTTTCGGTGAGGCCGTTGATGGCGTGCGTCCAGGTGGTGACTTCGGCTTTACCCCACGCCAGCAAGATATCGGGATGATGTCCCTGTTCTTCCGCTACTTCGCCGACTTTATTGACGAAGGCGAGCGCCTGGCGGAAATCGGGAAACTTGAAAAGGCGCGTGATGTGGTGGCCGTCGATCACCTTCCAATCCGGCAGTTGTTCGGAGAGATGCTGAAGTTCCTTTCCGGCGAGCGGCGGAACACCGCCACGGCACGGAACGCAGTTCTTGCTGGCCAGGTCGCTCATTGGAATTTACCTCCCGGCGAAAACTCGTCGAATCGAAGGTGAGCGCGTGATCCGAAGCGGGCCGGCGTGAAAGCGAAACGATTTAGCATCAGCGCTCTCCGGGAACGGCGGCGTGAGCGTCCACGTAATCTCGGACGTAGGCGGCGAAGGCCTCCTCGATACGTTTCGTCACCGGACCGAGCGAAGTTTTCATCGCGTGGCCACCCACTTCGGCGACTCCGATCACGTTGCGATTCGTGGATGAGATAAACACTTCATCCGAGCAGTAGAGATCCTCGGGAAAAAGCGTCTGCTCCTCCACCTCGATGCCCGCGGCGGGGCCGAGTTCGAGAACCAGGCTGCGCGTAACGCCTTCCAGGCAACCGGAAGAAAGCGGCGGAGTGAGCACGCGCCCCTCCTCCACGCAGAAAATGTTGGCGGCGGTGCATTCGGAAATTTCGCCGCGCTCGTTGAGTAAAATCACTTCGTCCCATCCCGCTTTTTGCGCCTCGGCCAGATTCCAGACGTTGTTCAGCCACGAAGTGACCTTCACGCCCGCAAGCGGCGATTCGGCGTGCCGGCCGTGCTCGCGAATCGCCAGCCGGACGGCTTGATGCACGGGCGGCAAATCGGCGGAATAGATCAGCAAATCGGCTTCGGGCATTTCTTCGTCGCTGCCCCAAAAGCCCGCCTTGTTGCGAATCACGTAGATGCGGGCCGAGCCTTCGCGGACGTTATTCGCGCGCAGGACTTCCGCAACATGGTCGTGCACTTCTTCCGCGTCGAAAAGGAAAGGGCAACGGGTGATCTGCGCGTCGCGCGAGAGGCGCTTCCAGTGGCGCTCGAAGGCAAAAGGGACGCCTTCCACGATGCGCATGGTGGTGAAAAGTCCCCAGCCATTCAGCAATCCTGCCTGCCCGGGCGACAGGCGAACGTCCTCGAATGGCGCCAGGCGTCCGTTATGAAAGACGAAGCGATGGATCATGCCGCCTCCCTCTCCAACCGGCTGGCGGAAATAGCGCCAGGATTTCGGAGGAGTTCTGCCGCCATTGTAGCGCAGATGTTGGCGAGTGGTGATTGGTGAGTAGCAGTAAAAAACGTATCGCTGCGGGCCAGTGCGCTGTGTCGATTTAGCAGCATGCCTGCGCGAGTGTTTGCAACGACTTACGATGCCTTCTACTCGTCCGCGCATCCTGGTCAGGGGAACAGTTGAGGTACAGGTCGATTTAGCGCGTTTCCGAGCTGCGCTTCGTTGGGAGAAATAAGGCGGGAACCGGGGGCTGGAGCGGGATAGCTAATCGACAGGCCGTTTCCAGGTAAGCGCAATATTGCGAATTTCGTCGTATTCAGGCAATGCTTTGGGAATCCAGATGCCGCCCCAAAAGCGCGTGAGAAGTGGCCCATACTTCGAAATCCGGAGCCCCGGCGGAGCAAGCAAGTGGGGTCGTGTTTCGATGACGGTTTTAACCTCGCCCTTTCGTAACTTGCGACTAAAGAAAGCCCATCGCACCCCGATTAAATCGGGCGATACTTCAAGCGCGAAGTTAAATTGCAGCCAAGTGAAAAAACTCATTGCGAGTGCGAAAAGAACGCCAGTTATTATAGACTCAACGACTTGGCCTACAAGGGGTTGCCCAGGATTCGGCCAGCGCAACCCGGCTACCACACTAACCGCAATGTAGATCGCGCCCATCGCGACTCCCGTCAGGACCAGTCGCCTGGTGGACAATCCCGCAAGCTCAGCGGTTACTTCATACGTGGCCACAGTGGGAGCATTATAGTGTGGTCACCACCACGCTAACAACCATCCAAGTAATTCGTGGTGCCGGAGAGAAACGAAGCAGAGCCAAGGGAAACGGGCGGGGCGGGATGCGCGTCGGAACTGATGGCGAGGAGATGCAGACAAGAAAAACAGCAACCGAGATTCGAGTGGCAGCGGCGCTGCTGATCGTCGTCGTGGCGGCGGTGGTGTTCCTTGCCGCGGGTGCGGCGGCACAGCCGCGGCAGGGCGCCAAGTCGCGCGAGCCGCAGG
>JASHPG010000231.1 GCA_030038275.1 Candidatus Acidiferrales bacterium
GAATTCACTTTGCAGGATGGCTTCGCCGGCCGAGCCGCTGGAGAAAAATTTTCCGGTCATGCCGGCGAAGGCGCCATCGGTGCTGTCCGACATGGGAATGCCGGCGACCGTCGTGGGATAGGGATTACCGTTGAAATGGATTTCCGTGGGGAAGCGGATATTGGGATAGACCTCCTCGACGTGCGGAATCTTTTCCATTTCGCCGCGAGCGGCTTCATCGAGCTGGCGCGGCGTGGCGACGGGCGATTGATTGCGCGTGGCGGCGCGGTTGAAATCGGAAAAATTGTTGCGCGGGCTGACGATGACGGCATCGAAAAGGCCGGATTGTGAGAGGCGCTGGTCCGCCAGATGCTGTAGTCCGGCGCCGAGCGAAAGCATCGCAACGAGCGACGCAACGCCCACGGTGATGCCGAGCGTGGTGAGCGAATTGCGCAGCAGCGCTTCACGCAGATTTCGGACAGCGAGTTCGGTGAGGTCGCCGATCTTCACTGGCGCACTCCGTCAGCCTCGAGTTTGCCGTCGCGCATCAGCAGCCGCCGCTCGGAATACCGCTCGGCCAGCTCGTACTGGTGGGTGACCATCACAACAGTCATGCCGAGCGAGGTGTTGATATCGCGCAGCAGGTCCATGATTTCTTTCCCGGTGGCGCTGTCGAGATTGCCGGTGGGCTCGTCGGCCAGCAGAATCGTCGGGCGATTGACAAGAGCGCGCGCGAGCGCCGCGCGTTGCTGCTCGCCGCCGGAAAGCTCCGTGGGGCGATGCTTGGTGCGCGTGGAAAGGCCGACGCGCTCGATGGCCTCCCGGACGCGCTGGGCGCGCTCGCTGCGATCGACTTCGGCGAGACGCAGCGGCAGCTCGATGTTTTCCGCCATGGTCATGCGCGGCAACAGATTGAACGCCTGGAATACCATGCCGATGCTGTGGCTGCGATGGCGCGCAAGCTCCCCGGAATCCATTTCGGCGAGGTTTTTGCCGTGCGCGTAGATGGCGCCGGAAGTGGGGCGGTCGAGACCGGCGATCAGGTTGAGCAGCGTGGATTTGCCGGAACCGGAAGTGCCGAGCAGGGCAACGAATTCGCCTGCGGCGATTTCGAGCGAGATGTCTTCGAGGGCGCGCACCGTCGCGTCGCCCATTTTGTAGAGGCGCGTCAGACGGTCGGTTCGAATCGCGGGCTGCCCATTTTCTTGCATCGCTTTATCTTACTACGCGCTAGGGCCGGCTTTTGTTGCGTGCCGCCGCGTCTAGCCGGCATTCGGCTATAATCCGAGCACGTTGACGCCTGAATCCAGCCACAGCACGCGATCCCGACTGGGGCGCGCGAGAAACGGAGAACGATGGCGATCCTTGTGACCGGCGGGGCCGGCTACATCGGAAGTGTGACGGTCGAGCGGCTTCGCGCGAGTGACGAGCAGGTAGTAGTGCTCGATGATCTGACGCGCGGGCATCGAGCGGCCATCGATAAAGACGTGCCTTTCTATCACGGGCGCGTTGGCGACCGCGCGCTGCTGGCGCGTTTGCTGACCGAGCACAAGATCGACGCATGCGTGCATTTCGCCGCGCTCGCCTACGTGGGCGAATCGGTCGCAGAACCCAAGAAATACTACGAGAACAACGTCGAGCAGGGAGTAGCGCTTTTCAGTTCGCTGCTAGAGGCGGGCGTGCGGCATGTGGTTTTTTCATCGACCTGCGCCACGTATGGCGTGCCGCAGCAAGTACCGATTCCGGAGACGTGCCCGCAATGGCCGGTGAATCCGTATGGATGGTCGAAGCTTTTCATCGAACGCATCCTGGCTAGTTACGACGGAGCGTACGGGCTGAAATTCGTGGCGCTACGCTATTTCAACGCGGCAGGCGCCACGGCGAAACGCGGCGAGCATCACGAGCCGGAATCGCATCTTGTGCCCAACGTGCTCGCTGCCGCGCTGGGCGAACGGAAGCATGTTTCCGTTTTCGGCGCGGAGTATCCGACGCTCGACGGTACGGCGATTCGCGACTACGTTCACGTAGTCGATCTGGCCGACGCGCACATTCTGGCGCTGGCGCATTTGCGCAAGGGCGGCGGGTCCGATTTTCTGAACCTGGGCACCGGCGAGGGATATTCGGTGCTACAAGTGATCGAATGCGCCCGCAAGGTAACGGCTGCTCCGATTCCGGCGCGCATGGAGGCTCCCAGGCCGGGCGATCCTCCGCGTCTGGTGGCTGATTCGGCGAAGGCGCAGCGCGTGCTCGGATGGAAGCCCACGCAGTCGGACCTCGCGTCGATTTTGCGGTCGCAATGGGAGTGGCGGAAGAAGTTCCCGCACGGATACGGGCCGACTGAATCAGTCGAACTGGAGGAAGCATGACCAAGGATGACTTCCACCGTTATCTGGGCTACTTCAATAACAAGATCTACGACAAGATGGTTCCCTTCTACGCGGACGACGTGGTGATCGAGCTGCCAGCGTTTTCGCTGGAAGGCCCGCAGGCGATCGTCGATTTCTATCAAGACTTTCATCAGTACGTACGCGAGTTTGTGGAAGCGAACTATCTGGTGATCGACGAGACCGGCATCGCCGTGGAAATGTATTCGGAATTTGAGTGCTTGCGGGATTATCCCAATGAGAAGCTGCCGTTCCGAAAAGGCGAGATGCGCCGGCTGCTGAATTTCATCCACTACGATTTGGCGAACGACAAGTTCAAGAGCGTGAGGGTTGCGCGCTACAAGCAGTATTCGTGAGGAGCGCTACCGAACGCGCCATTGTAGGAGCGCTGCTTGCTGCGTCCGTTCTCGCGCCACGCGAAAAAAAACCCGGCCTAAGCGCGACCGGGGCTTTCGGGTTGTTGAAAGCTACCGCTGGTTTAGTGGCCGACGCGGTTGTTGTGCTTCTTGTCGTAGATATTTCGGGAGGCGCGGTTCTGGCGGCGGTTTAACTGCCGACGGTCGGCAGCCGTCAGATGGCCGTTGTCAGCCTTGCGCATATTGTGCTCTTCGTGGTTGATGCTCTTCTGCTGGCGCTCGAGCTTGGCCGTTTCACCCGGAGTTAACTGACCGCTTTTGACGCCGTTGGCGATGCGGTCCTGCTGGTTCGTTTTGCGTTGGTTGATGTTCTGCGCGAATGCCGGCGACACACTCAAAGCAATGAGGGCCGCTGCACTCAAAATAAGTTTCCCGGTTTTCATGGTCTCTCCCTCCGTTTAGATGCTGCTCATTTCAAGTGTCGGCCCCCGAGTGCGTGGGTGGAGGCCCTACATTCCGTCAAACACGACCCTGTACAAAAAGTTGCGCCGGATGCAAATCTTCAGTCGCGTCCACGAGGGAAACTGTTGGACCAACTGTACAGATTGGTGCTGAAAAACACGCGGGTGACGGAAGGATGGAGCGAAGCGACGGCGAAAATAGCCCAATCCTGAAGGACAGATGCGGCGGTGCGGTTATCGCGAGTTAGGCTCTGTTCAGGCCGTTGGGAACCATCGGCAAGGAGCGAAGCCGCTTGCCGGTCGCTTGGAAGATAGCGTTGCCGATTGCCGGCGCGAGGCCGACGATTGGAGTTTCTCCAGCTCCAGCGGGAGGAATGTCCTTCCGGTCGAGCAGCACGACGTCAATCGGCGGCACGTCACTGAAGCGCGGCACGCGATATTCCGAGAACTTGGGGTTCAGGATGCGGCCGTTGGCAAAGTCTATTTTTTCGAAGAGCGCGCCGCCAAGGCCCATAACGTTCGCGCCAACGATCTGATTTTTCAGATTTGCCGGATTCACGATGGCGCCACATTCAAACGCGACAACGATGCGCGCGATTTTCACGAAACCCGACTCCCGGTCCACGGCGGCTTCGACGCACGTGGCCACGTTTCCACCTTTTTCGAATCCGCCGCCGATGCCGAAGCCGTGGCCCGGCGCAGGCTTGGCGCGATTCCAACCGAACTTTTCCGCAGCGGCCTCGAAGACGGCGCGCAGCCGGTCGTTTTTCAGATTCTTCAGGCGAAACGCAAGTGGGTCCATGTTGGCAGCGTCGGCCAGTTCGTCCATGAACGATTCGCGCGCGAAATGGTTCGCCGTGGCCGCAAGCGCGCGGTACGAACCCTGGCGCAAGGGATAGCGCGTGGGCTGAAAGACGATGCGCTGGCTGGGCGCTTCATAAAACGTGCGGACGGCGGCCGCGCCGGAATTGTAATTGGTGAATTCCCACGCGACGAGCGTGCCGTCACTGCGAATGCCGCCCGCAACATCTATCACGCCCGCGGGACGGAAATACGCCCAGGTAAATTCCTCCTCCCGCGTCCAAACGAGTTTCACCGGCGCGTTGGCGGCGCGCGCGAGCCGCGCGGCTTCCACGGCGCATTCGCCCGTGTGCTTGCCTCCATAAGCCGCGCCCATATCGGGCATGAGCACGCGAACTTGCTCTTCGGGCACGTGCATCGCCTGCGCCAACTCGGTGCGCACCGCAAACGGCCGCTGAGTGCCGGTCCAAACCGTGAGCGTGTTGCCGGACCACTGCGCCAGCGCGGCGCGCGGTTCCAGCGGGGCGTGCTGAATGTAGGAAACGGTGTACGTCTGATGGAGCTGGTGGTCGGCTGCGGCCAGATCCTTATCAACCGAGCCAGTCTCGTATTTCTGCGCGCCGTCGAATCCGGTCGCATCGACGGGATTGCTCTTCAGATACGCGAAAAGATCGCTGTTCGAGATTTGCGGCTGCTCGTTCCACTTGGCCTGTAGGGAATTGAGCGCGCGGATGGCCGCATCTTCGCTGGCTGCCGCGACGCCGGCAAAACTGCCGTCGCGAACGAAGGTAACATTGTCCGCTAGATCGAATGATGGAGCGTTGATGGAAACCAGCGTCCCGCCAAACGACGGAGCGCGCAGAATTTTCCCGTGCAGCATTCCCGGAAGCGTCTGATCGGAAGGATAGCGGTGCTTGCCGGTGACGAAATCGCGGCCATCAACTTTCGAGATCGATCTACCCTCGACGGTCCACTGCGCGGGCGGAATCAGCGGATCGTCCGCGGGAATCACGGCGGTGAGTTGCTGGCCGGCGACTAATTCGCCGTACGCTATCGATTTTCTGGTGCCCGCGATTTCAACGCGCCCGTTCACGGCCTTCAATTTTTGCGCATCGACGTTCCATTTCGCCGCAGCCAACGCAATCAACTGTTCGCGGGCCGCCGCGGCCACTTTGCGAAGCTGCAAGTTCATCGTCGGCGTGGTGCGGCTGCCAAACGTGCCCATGTCGTACGGCGTGAGCTGCGTATCACCCATGGTCAGCTCGATCTTGCCGAGGGGATAGCGAAGCTCCTCCGCGACGGCTTGCGCCAGAGAGGTGCGAATGTTCTGTCCGATTTCGACCTTGCCGGTGTAAACGGTCACGACGCCGTTTTCACCGATGTGCAGCCAGGCGCTGATCTCTTTCGGCAGCGGCTCGCCAAAACCGAATCCGCCCGGCGGGCGAGCGCCGGATTCCTGTCCAACCGCGACCTGTTTCAGCGCGCAAACCACCAGCACGCCCGCGCCGAGGAACTTGAAGAAATCCCGGCGTTGCAATTCGAAATGATGCACCGCCGGCGCGCGAAATTCGTACCGCTCCGGCTCCGTCGCAGATTCGGAGGCGGCTGCCAGGCGCGCGTCAACTGGCCCGCGGTCGGCGCTCACGACTGCGTTCCCTTCTGAGCGGCACGCTGGACCGCGGCCAGGATGCGCGGATAGGTGCCGCATCGGCAGATGTTGCCTTCCATGGCGTGCTCGATTTCCTCTTCGGTCGGGCTGGGATTCGCTTTCAGAAACGCCACGGCAGTCATAATCATGCCCGACGTGCAATACGCGCACTGCATCGCTTCCTCGGCGAGAAAAGCTTCCTGGACTGGATGCAGCTTGCCATGCTGCTCGAGGCCCTCAATCGTGGTAATTTGCCGCCCGGCCGCCGTCCCAACACGGGTGATGCACGATCGCCGCGGGTGTCCATCGATCAGCACGGTGCATGCGCCGCACTGCGCCTCACCGCAGCCGTATTTCGTGCCGGTCAAATCGAGCTGATCGCGCAGCACGGAAAGCAGGCTTGCGCGCGGATCAGCGGTAACCGGATAAAGGGTGCCGTTCACGTGCAGCTTGATGACGCTGGCCATCGTAACTCCCCGCAGAAGCTTCGTCTCGAATCAGAGACGAACGAACGCCGAAAGCACTTCGTCAGCCTAGCTTACACCCGCCGCGCACCTTCGCGCTGCGGTGACGTTTATCCGCCGCCGATGCTCGCGCTGCCAGCGCGCTTGCCGCAGGCGGCAAACATTGCACGTCAATACATTGTGTGTATAATTCCGGCAGTAAAATTGGGGAAGATTAGTCGCGCTGTTCGGAAGATCAATCTACGACTTTATCCGCCGGCAGTTTACGCGATATTTTCCTGAATCCCCAGGAGATAGAAAGTTCCTTATGAGCGTGCGTTGGACACGTAAGTTCGCGGCCTCCGTCTGCCTGCTGTTCTGCTTCGCTCCGGTAATTGCGTCCGTACCCGCGCACGGCGCGGCACTGCCGGCATCGTCGGCAAGCGCATCGATGCGCTCTCCGGCGGCGCTCGTTGCGCCGGTGCTCGACGTTGCGCGCGTTGCCGCTGTCGAACGCGCCGCCGCTGACGCGAAGTCCTCCGCCGATAATGCCTGGATGCTGACCAGTTGCGCGCTGGTGCTGCTGATGACCGGCCCCGGCCTCGCGCTTTTCTACGGCGGCCTGGTGCGCAAGAAGAACGTCCTCGGCACGGTAATGCAAAGCTTCGCGATGATGGCGGTGATCACCGTGATTTGGGCCGTCGTAGGATATAGCCTGGCGTTCGGTCCCGGTACGAGCTTCATCGGCAGTTTCCATCATCTGTTTCTGCACGGAGTGGGCCTCGCGCCCGATCCGGCTTACTCGCCCACGATTCCGGCGCAGACCTACATGATGTTTCAGTTGATGTTCGCCATCATCACGCCCGCGCTGATTACCGGCGCGTTCGCGGAGCGGATGAAATTCAGCGCGCTGCTGGTATTTCTTTCGCTCTGGTCGATCGTCGTGTACGCGCCGATGGCGCACATGGTGTGGGGCAAGGGCGGTTTCCTGAACGCGTCTCTCGGCGGACGCTTTCCTACCCTCGATTTTGCGGGCGGCACAGTTGTCCACATCACTTCAGGAGTTTCGGCGCTCGTTTGCGCGCTCTACCTCGGCAAACGCCTGGGCTATCCGAAGCAGCCGATGCCTCCGCACAGCGTAGTGCTCAGCTTCATCGGCGCATGCCTCCTCTGGGTCGGCTGGTTCGGCTTTAACGCCGGCAGCGCGCTAAGTTCCGGCGCGCTCGCGACCAGCGCCTTCGTGGCCACCGATTTCGGCGCCGCAGCGGCTGTGGTGGGATGGAGCGCGGCCGAATGGCTCGTCCGAGGCAAACCGAGCGCGCTCGGCGCAATTTCTGGCGCTGTCGCGGGACTCGTCGCGATCACGCCCGCGTCCGGATTCGTCAGCCCCATGTCCTCGTTGATCATCGGTTTCATCGCCGGGATTTTCTGCTTCTGGATGGTCACGTTCGTGAAGTCGCGCTTTGGTTACGACGATTCGCTTGATGCCTTCGGCGTCCATGGCGCGGGCGGAACGATTGGCGCGATCCTCACCGGAATCTTTGCTTCCAGCGCGATCAATCCGATTTTCCACGATGCCGCGGGTAAAGTGCTGCCGTCGGGAATGATCGAAGGTAACTTCCATCAGATTGTGAATCAGTTGGTCGGCGTGGGGATTGCGTGGGGACTGGCGATCGTCGGGACGCTGATCCTTTTGAAGATCGTCGATTCGATCATCGGCCTGCGCGTTGCCGATGAAGATGAAGTGCAGGGCCTCGATCTATCTCAGCACGGCGAGGAAGGGTATTATTGGGAGGTCTCTAGCTGACCCGCGATCGCCGCTGTGCCTGCCCTCAGGCGTTAATTCGCGAGGCGCGCGTTCCGGGAGCGAGAGCAACTATCGATGACAAAAGTCGAAGCGGTAATTCAAACTTCGAAGCTGGATGCGGTGAAAGACGCGCTACACGAAATCGGCGTCGAGGGCATGACGGTGCTGGAGGCCCGCGGCCACGGTCGCCAGAAAGGTCACACGGAGTTTTATCGCGGCCGGGAATATACCGTCGATCTGATTCCCAAGATCAAGCTGGAAATGGTCCTCTCCGACGATCTGGTGGAAAAAGCCGTGCAAGCCATCACCGCCGCCGCGCGCACGGGGAAAATTGGCGACGGCAAAATTTTCCTATCGAAGGTTGACGACGCAATCCGCATTCGCAACGACGAGCGCGGCGACAGCGCCCTGTAGCGCCGCGGTTCCCCGCGCGAATTGGGGATGCGCTGGAGTGAGTAGAATTCCTCTGGCCGCACCGCGCATCTGAATTTCTCTAGCGCTCTGCGAGTAGCCATTCTCGGCGGATCGCGTTCCCATTTTTTACACGCATTATGCCGGCGCCACTTTCGACCAACGAGCTACGCGATTTTTACGCTGAGGAATCGGCGAAAATCCAGCGCGATTTCGCGTCGAGCGGCGATGGATGCGCTGCCGTGCGAGGGCGTACGGCCCTAGTTGAATCGATTGCTCTGCGGTTATGGCAGGAGCATATCTCTCCTGATGCCGAAGGCCCGGAAAATCTGGCGCTCGTCGCGCTGGGCGGGTTCGGGCGCCGCTGGCTGTTTCCCTACTCCGATATCGACATTCTTTTTCTCCATGCAGGCGGCGCCGAACGCGAACTGAAAAACCCCATCCGCAATTTTTCGCAGCAGATCTGGGATTTGCGCCTGAAGCTTAGTCCTGCGACGCGCACCGTCGCGGAGTGCGAAAGATTCGATCCTGCGAACGTCGAGTTCGCCATTTCCCTGCTCGATTGCCGCTATCTTGCCGGAGACCGCAAGCTTTACAGCCGCCTGCACGACCAGGTGATTCCGAAGCTCGTCTCGCGCGAATCGCGCGCCATCGTGCAGCGCCTCACCGATCTGACGCGCGCGCGCTACAACAAATTCGGCGATACCGTCTTTCATCTCGATCCCAACGTAAAAGATGGTCCCGGCGGCCTGCGCGACTACAATCTGGCCTGCTGGCTGGCGCTGATCGCCGCTGTGGACGAAACCGGCGCATGGCCCGAAGAAAAAGAGCTGCTGCCTCCGTGGCTGCGCCAGAAATTCGACGCCGCGCTCGATTTTCTTATGTCCGCGCGCTGCTTCCTGCATTTTCGCCACGGCCGCGACGACAACACGCTCGCCTGGGAAGCGCAGGACGAAGTCGCCGCCCGACATATCGGCATGCCCGGCTCGGAGCCGCTCAGTGCCTCCGATTGGATGCGCATCTATTTCGGCCACGCGCGCTTGATTCATCGCGTCGCTTTGCAGCTTCTCGACGAATTCCCCGCCGCGCGTCCATCGATTTACAAACAGTTTCAAAATCTGCGCTCGCGCCTCTCCAATTCCGAATTTGCCGTGGTGGACGGCCGGCTCTTTCTCCAGCGCCAGGAGCCGATCGCCGATCCGGAATTGCCGCTGCGCCTGTTTCGTTTCCTAGCACGGCATGGGCTGGGCCTCAGCTCCGCCGCCGAGCATCAGTTGGAAGAAGCTTTGCCTGCGCTCGCCGCCGCGCCGCCAAAAGGCGCGGAGCTATGGCGCCATCTGCAGGAGATTTTGCTCGCGCCGCACGCCGCCGAAGCGTTGCGCGCCATGCATTCGCTGGGCCTGCTCGGGCTGCTTCTGCCGGAATTCAAAGTCGTCGATTCGCTGGTGATTCGCGATTATTCCCATCGCTTCACCGTGGACGAGCACACGTTCAACACCATCGAAAGCCTTCACGCTCTGCGCAAATCGCAATCGAAGTGGGATCAGGGTTACGCGGAATTGCTCGACGAAATCGAGCAGCCCGATCTGCTTTACCTCGCGCTGCTGCTTCATGACACCGGCAAAGGCGCGACGCCCGGCGATCACATCACCGGCAGCCTGCAACAAGCGAAAAGTTGCCTCGCGCGCCTCGATTTGGATAATCCCGACCGTGAAACCGTCCTTTTCCTGATCGCGCGCCATTTGGATATGGGCAGCGCGCTTCGCCGCGATATTTTCGATCCTCAAGTCACGCGGCAGCTCGCCGACAAAATGCGTTCGTCCGAAGATCTGAAGATGCTTTGCCTCTTCACCTATGCGGACATCAAATCCGTCAATCCGGAGGCGCTGACGCCGTGGAAAGCTGAAAATCTCTGGCAGCTATATATCGGCGCGGCCAACCTGATGATGCGCAGCGCCGACGATCGCGTCCACGCAGGCGGCGACGAAGAACTCGTCACGCATCTCCGCACGCTGATGCCCGCGGCCGGGAAAAAGCTCGAACCTTTCCTCGAAGGCCTGCCGCGCCGCTATCTGCGTACGCAAGCGGCGAGCGATGTGATTCGCCACGTCGATATGGCCAGCCGCCTCGGCTCCGATTCTGTCCAACTCGATCTGACGCGCGGCCGCCACTGGTTTGAACTGACGCTGGTCACCACTGACCGCCCGTTCCTTTTTTCCCGCATGGCCGGCGCACTGGCCGCGTGGGGCATGAACATCGTCAAAGCCGCCGCCTTTTCGAATAAAGATGGCGTGGTCGTCGATCAGTTCTTTTTCACAGATCGCTTTCGCACGCTGGAACTCAATCTACCCGAATGGGAGCGGTTCAAGGCCAGCGTTCACGACGTAGTGCTAGGCAAAGCCGACCTGAGCCGCATGTTGCGCGACCGCCTGCGCTCCACGAAGGATGTTCCGCCGAAAGTGAAAGTCGAAACGCGCGTCGAAATCGACGACGAAAGCTCGGCGCACAGCACGCTCGTCGAAGTGATTTCCCAGGACCGCCCCGGATTGCTCTATCGCATCAGCTCGCAGCTCGCGCGCCACAACTGCAACATCGAAATCGCCCTGATCGAAACCGAAGGCCAAACCGCCATCGACGTTTTCTACGTCACTTCCGTCGGCGCGAAGTTAGCACCCGCGCACCAGGAGCAGCTCCGCGCGGCACTGCTCGATGAATTGACCAGCGGCCGCCCAGCTCACCTCGCCGCCGACGCCGCCGCCCCTCCGCCCGCGTAACCAAATTCCGCGGAGCCTGATGCGAAACGCCAGCCCGGCCCATATTCCATGTAGCTAACGTCTTTCCGGCTCGGGGTCTGCTCAAGCCATCGAATAAAGTCGTTTGGATGCCATCGACACTCAGCATAGCCAAAGGTCCGCGTTTCGAGGTATAAAAGTACGTGCTTGTGCCATTAGCAGAACTAGAAATCCGCTATCCATGAGAATGACTCGATCTAAAACAATCGGGCTCGCCTTGCTGTGTTTGGGAGTACTCGGAATCTTCGTCGCTTGGTCTTTCTATTCAGGCAGAGCTCCGCGCCTTGCGAACGAGGCCGCGGATATAAGGGTGAGCAGTGGCTATCGGATTCAGGGCATTTACAAACTAAATAGAATACCTGGGCACCGAGTCACCGGCTTATTGGTTGCACTAGCGACCAATCAGTCGGTGCCATTTGACTCCCGTAATGCCGCTGTGGCAGCGCTCAAAGTTCGACATGACTCTTCTGCATCGAACGACTTGGCGATGTTGCTTCAACCACATAATTCTGAAATGTTAAAGCACGCGGTCGCCGACACGCTCACTCAGCTTCCGTGCCCAGAGAATTGTACTTTCTCTGTTCTCTATTACTTGGAAAGGACGTGGAGAGGACCGAAACAGTGGGGACATGGTTCTCGATAGCCCCGCGATAGAGGTATTAGCCAAGCAGAACCCAAACCAGATAAAGTCAGATGTGGCCGAGGCTCAACAACGGCAGCAGCAACTTGTATCTGAACTTGAGTCTGTGCTCTCAAAAAACCCGGAACAGACGCTGGCGGTTCTCCGCAACGTTTACGGGCTAGGCAGCTACGACCCATCGTATTTCGCCATCTACATGGTTGGCGAGTTGCACCTTTCCCAGGCTTGTCCTGATCTGGAAAGGCATCTGTTAGACGAAATCGCGGGCGAGAAGCTGGCGACGCAAATTCGAGCAGTCCGGCATCAGCTCTGTGGCCGTCAATAAGTTACGCTTCTGCGCGGCCAACGATGCCTCGTGGCTTTCCGCTCGCCGACGGTTTTCGGCTGCGCTCCGCACTACGCCCAGTTTCTGCCATCCGCGCGAAACTTCATGCACCCAATCCTGCCGAGCGCAGTATCATATGCATAGAAGCGAACGACATCCTAACCGCCCGGGAGGTCAGGCATGCTGATAAAGCCTAAGCCCGATTTGACCTACGCCGACGTTACCCCGAAGGGTCTTTATATGGGCCGCCGCAATTTTCTGCTCGGCGCTCTTACCACGTACGGAGCCGTAACCGCCTACAAGCGCTTGCCCACTTGGTTCGGAGGAAAAGCGAAAGGCTCGACGCCGGTGCCGATTCAGGGCGTGCGGAAATGGCCCGGCAGCACCACAGAGGCGATCACGCCGGTTGAAAAAGTGACGCACTACAACAACTTCTACGAATTTGGCGATCAGAAAGGCGATCCCGCGCGCAACGCCGGGAACTTCCTCACCACGCCGTGGAGCGTCTCCGTCGAGGGAGAATGCGAAAAGCCCCGCAAATACACAATCGACGAGATGATGCACCTGGCGCCGCTCGAAGAGCGTATCTACCGGCATCGCTGCGTCGAAGGATGGTCGCTGGTCGTGCCGTGGATCGGCTATTCGCTCAGCACCATCGTGAAACTGGCTCAGCCAACTTCCAAGGCCCGCTACGTCGCTTTCGAGAGCTATTACAATCCCATCGTCATGCCGTGGGCCACGAGCACCGGAATCCCGTTTCCGTACCTGGAAGGCTTGCGGATGGATGAAGCGATGCACCCGCTCACGCTGCTCTGCTTCGGCATGTACGGCGATACGCTCTACAATCAGGACGGTGCGCCGGTCCGCATGATTCTGCCGTGGAAGTACGGATACAAAAGCGTTAAATCGCTGGTGAAGATCCGCTTCGTGAAAAATATGCCGCCGACCACGTGGAACAATTACGCACCCAACGAGTACGGCTTCTATTCCAACGTGAACCCCAGCGTCGATACCGTTCCCTGGAGCCAATCCGAAGAAATGCGGCTCGGCCCTGGCCTGGGCCTTTTCAACTCGAAGATCCCGACGCGCCTTTTCAACGGCTACAACGAAGTCGCCAGCCTCTACTCCGGCATGAATCTGCGCAAGTATTACTGACGGCCGTGGCTGCTTTCTGGGAAACCGCTTTTCGAGGGCACAGGATTGACGCCGCAGCGTGTCATTCCGAGCGCCGTTCTGCGGCGCGAATCTCTCTTCCACGGCACGGAGACAATTGCCTCCGTCCCACCCGGCATCGCGTCTTACGTGCTGCGGGGTGTGTCATTCTGAGGGGCGCCTCGCGCCCTGAAGAATCCCTCTTCCAGCCAGCCGTGCAAGGGCCGGGCTTCCCTGCACTGAGCGCATGCGAGGGGAGCCCTGCCAACAGTCCGCGCGCGAAAGCGCGCTTCCATTCGTGCTGGTTTAGCCGCGCGAAGTATTCGATTCCGTTTGCACCGTGGGATGCTTCTCCGTACCGTAAACAATGCGCCTTCTGACGAGCAAATGGACGAAGGTCGTTGTCTTCCTGCTATGCCTCCTTCCCGCGGCTGATATCGCTCTGAAAATCGCCGGCAATGAGGACCCCAGCCTGATGTGGTCCTGGTTTAACTACGACCTTTCGGCCAATCCCGTAAAATTCATCGAGCATTTCACCGGCTCCTGGACGCTGCGCTTTCTGGTCATCACACTCGCCATCACTCCGCTGCGCAGAATCCTGCACTTGCCGCAGTTGATTCGTTTCCGCCGCATGGTTGGGCTGTACGCTTTCTTCTACGTCTGCCTGCATTTTTCCACGTGGATCGTACTCGACCACTGGAAACAATGGGATTGGAACGCGATCTGGGCGGACCTGCTGAAGCGCCCCTTCATCGTGGTTGGCTTCGCCGGATTCCTGCTGCTGGTTCCATTGGCCATCACGTCCACGGCCGGCTGGATTCGGCGGCTCGGCGGAAAAAATTGGCGCATGCTGCACCGCGCGATTTATGCGACGGCTTGCCTCGGCGTGATTCACTATTATTGGCTGGTTAAATCGGACCACCGCGCTCCTCTTGCCTATGGCGCGATTTTCGCTCTGCTGTTTCTCTGGCGCATCGGCGACTGGCTGCTCGACCGCCGCCGAGCAGCCGCCGCGGACGTTCGCCGGAAGCCGCCTATCACCGCCGAGTCCGCGTAATCGCCGCGCCGCGCGTTCAGGAGCGAATCAAAAGGAAAGGCGCTCCTGGACCTGAGCTTCGAACCCTGTGTCGCCCTGATTCTCGCGCGACCGCATTTCGCTACAATCTTCTTTGAAGTACAACGCGTTCATGCGGGTAAGGATTTCGCGTGGCACGCATAGAGTCTCGACATTCGTGCTTCTCCACGTTGTTTTTGGCGGCCGTTCTCGCTCTGGCTATCGCGCTGGGCGATTGCGGCGGGAGCACCGTGAACGGTCACACCGGCGGCGCAACCGCCCCTTCGATCACGCAACAGCCCGCGAATCAAACCGTGCAAATCGGGCAAGCGGCAACGTTCACCGTCGTCGCCGCAGGCTCGCCGCCGCTCAGCTATCAGTGGCAAGAAGGCGCTACGAACATCTCAGGCGCGACCTCCGCGAGCTACACCACAGCTGCTACCACTTTGGCGGATACGGGATCGACGTACCGCGTGATCGTCAGCAACGGCATCAATCCTCCAGCCACCAGCAATTACGCCACGCTGACGGTGCAATCCGCTTCGCCTCCATCCAACCTGTCCGTGCCGACGTACCACAACGATAATTCCCGCTCCGGACTCAATTCTAACGAGACGACGCTTACCACCGCCAACGTGAATCCCACGGATTTTGGAAAGCTCGGCACGATGCCCGTCACCGGTCTCGTCGATGCCGAGCCGCTTTACGTCGGCGGAGTCACGACAAACGGCGCGGTGCACAATGTGATCGTGGTGGCAACCGAGCACGATATGGTGTACGCCTTCGATGCTGATACATTTGCGCAACTTTGGTCCGCGTCGATGCTGGCGAATTTTCCGGGCGAAACCACCGTCACCACCAATGATGTGGGAGGCTGCACGCAAGTGGCGCCCGAACTAGGCATCACGTCCACGCCGGTGATCGATCCTTCGGCCGGACCGAACGGCACGATTTTCCTCGTCGCTATGTCCGTGGATTCGAGCGGAAATTATCACCAGCGGCTGCACGCGCTCGACCTGGCCACGGGCGCGGACCGCATCACGCCGGAGGCCGTTCAAGCGACCTACGCTACCCCAAGCGGCCAGACCACGTTCGCGCCGCTTCAGTATGAAGAACGCGCCGCGCTGCTGGCCCTCAACGGCGTGATCTATACGAGCTGGACTTCGCATTGCGATGAAGGCTCCTACACTGGTTGGGTGATCGGCTACAGCGAATCGAATTTGCAGCAGGATGGCGTGATCGATCTCACTCCGAACGGCACGCGCGGCGCGATATGGATGGCAGGCGACGGACCCGCGGCGGATTCCTCCGGGAACATTTATCTGCTCACCGGCAACGGAACGTTCGATACCTCATTGAACGGCAGCGGATTTCCGGGCGAAGGCGATTACGGCAATGCCTTCGTGAAAATCGCAACAACACAAAATTCACCAAGCGTGGCCGATTATTTCACGATGTCGAATACCGTGACCGAATCCGGCAAAGACACGGATTTCGGTTCTGGCGGCGAGATGCTTTTGCCCGACCTGACGGACAACAACGGCACGGTACATCACTTGACCGTTGGCGCGGGAAAAGATGGCAACCTGTATGTGGTCGATCGCGACAATATGGGGAAATTCAACGCGGCGAGCGATAGCGCGATCTATCAGGAAATCGACGGCGCGCTGCCCGGTGGCGTGTGGGCCGCGCCTGCCTATTTCAACAACGCCGTGTACTACGGTTCGGTCGGCCAGCCGTTGAAAGCATTCGCGATTTCGAATGCGAAACTCTCGGTCACGCCCTCGTCGCAAACCCCAACTTCGTTCGGCTATCCAGGAACGACGCCGAGCATTTCGTCGAGCGGCGCGGCAAATGGAATAGTCTGGGCAATCCAGAATGGCAGCTCGACGGGCGTGCTCCACGCGTATGACGCGTCGAATCTCGCGACCGAGTTGTACAACTCGAACATGGCAGTGGGGTCGCGCGACACGTTCGCGACCAGCGTGAACGACAAATTCGTCACGCCGCTCGTCGCCAACGGCAAAGTTTACGTGGGCACGCCAAACGCGGTCGTCGTGTTCGGATTACTCAACAAATGATGGTACCTTTCAGTATAAAAATGCGAATATCAGGCGAAATGTTTGTGCACTAACGTCGTCGTCCTCGATGGCGACATTTGGCACGTTTAGGCCCCGCTAAACGCCACAATTGCGGCATTCTTGGCCCGCGCTGCGGCGCGTTTTTGGTCGCCAGCGGTCACTTGAGCCGGTGTCGACCCGCCCGGGCTGTCCGGCACGGTTGAGACAGAGAGATGGCATGCTCTTCGAGTCTATGGTCCGGCAGCGGGCACGGCGACTGTGCGGCCTCATCCAAGACAAGACACACCGAGCAGCCCCATCCTGCGACTGGCTGGAGCGAACCAGCGGCATGAACAGCGTAGGTTAAGAAACACTGTGCGCAACGCACTAACGCCAACCCTTGTCTGCGGCTACTTTCCTGAAACGATGTGCCTATCGCCAGCGTCCTAAGTAGTGGCGGATGAGAGCCTTGGCTCCCACGAGATGTTCAATTCCGCCCTCTGCGAAAACGCGTGAATTTGCGGCGGCGGAAAATATAATCCAACCGGACGCCGACATACGCGGGCGCGGCGGACACTCAAAACCACAGGTAGTAGGCCAGTTTGAATTTTGACTACTTTTGTCACGATGCCGCCCCAAAACGCGGAGCGTTTCGGGGACCCCGACGCAAAACGAAAATTCAAACTGGCCCGCTACAAAACCATAGGATCTTTTAAAGCTGCGTCATCATTCGAATAAGAGGTGAGCAATGGATACTAGACGGCGAAGGCTACTGGAATTACTCGGAATTTCTCCCGCGGTACTTCTTACTGCAAAGGGGCTTGGAGCAAAAGAAATGAAGGGTGCGATGGCCGCCGCGCTTCGCGGAGATGCGGAGCAAGCGGGCGGCGCGAATGAACCAACAATCGAAGGCTTAAACCCACGGGGCATTCCTCCCGCTGTTGAATTGTTTCCCATGGCGCCGCGGCTGAAGACGCTGGACGGGAAAACCGTTTATCTGGTTTCGGACGGCTTCCCTGGCGCGGACGTGTTCCTGAACGAGGTGAAGATATGGTTCGCCAAGCACATGCCCAGTGTAAAGACGATCTACCGCCTGAAGGCCGGCGGATTCGCGGCGGACGATCCGAAACTCAACGCGGAGATCAAGGCCAATGGCAACGCCGTGATCATGGCCATCGGGCATTGAAGCACGTGCACGCCAGCGACCGTGAGTCACTGCATAGAATACGAAAAGATGGGGATCCCGACGGCGCCGATGGTCACCATTGCGTTTCATGACCTGGCGGAAAGCACCGCGTCGAATAAGGGCATGCCGACCCTCAGAGTTTGCTACACGCCACATCCGGTGTGGGGCAAGACGCCCGCGCAAATGTACGCGTATCTTGAAGGCGACGACCCCGTGTCGCATAAGCCGTTGATGCCGGAAGTTATCAACGCGCTGACGAAGCCGCTGAGTGAGGCCGACCGGAAGACCGGTTCTTTCACACCATCGGTCGGGCCCGCCACGTTCTCGGGAACGGCAAACCACCTCCAAAAATATTATATGAACAACGGGATGACGGACTTCATGACCTTCGTCATTCCAACGCAGGAACGCGTGGACGCGATGCTCAAGGCCACCAGCCATCATGCCGATGAAATGGTTGGCGAACTCACGCCGGCGCGCGGCTTGTATCCCACTTGGAAGTTCACGGTAAGGCACGTGGCGATCAGCACGGTGATGGCCGGATGCGATCCGTCGTATTTTCCGACGGTGTTGGCAATCGCGTCGAGCGGGCTGCCGTCGCTTTCGAGCTCAACCAATTCATTCGCCACGGCCGCGATCATCAACGGCCCGATTCGCGACAAGCTCAACATGAATTACGGCATCGGAGCGATGGGTCCGTTTTCGGACGTGAACGCCTCGATCGGCCGCGCATGGACGATGGTGTCGAAGAATTGCGGAAACTGCGGCCAGGCGGGCCAGACCTATCTAGGCACGCAGGGCAACGTGGTCAGCTTCAACAACCTGATCATCGTGGAGAACGAAAAGGACAGTCCATGGGCGCCTTTCCACGTGCAGAAAGGATTTAAGGCGACGGACAACGTGGTGAGCGTGTTCTTCGGCTATGGCATCGCGCAGGGCCAAGGCGGGCTCGGCAGCGCGGTGAAGCCCGTCCCGGCGTTTGATGAGGGACTTGTTTCCAACTTCGCGCCGATGACGTCGATTTTCGGCGCCTTGGGAGTGCTTGATCCGCTCGTGGCAAAAGCGCTCGTCGATCGCGGCTACAAAACCAAGGAGCAGTTGACCGACTGGCTGCAAAAAAATACGACGCTCACCGTGAAGGACGCGAAATCAACGCTCTTCACCGGCGGAATGTCGTTACGCGGGCCGCAAGCCGCAAACCTCAAACCGGACGATCTGATCCCGCACTGGCCACGGCCGGAGATGATTAATATGGTCGTCGTGGGCGGAGAGACAAACCCGTACTACCAGGTGGCGAACATGAGCTACCTGCGTAGCGTTTCCATAGATAAGTGGACGTAAAGCAAAAAGTGGGCCTGATCTGAAGATTTTTTCGAGCTCACCTTGACGCATTCGACCATGCGTGGCGGATACCTGAACCTGTGTCCGCCACGTGAATCCCGCGCCGAATTGCAAGTTTCCACCTGATTCGTTCCCGCTACCGTATTCCTCAGAATCTATCGATGGGCGTCCGAGGCGCCCGAAACAGCCGACCAAGAAAAAGGAAACAAAAGCGGATTCCTCCCACGTCACGCGCTCCGATTTTATGGTGTGGCGAACGGAGAACCCGGTACTGCAAGCGCCGTCTGCGAATCCTTGACCTTCCGAGTAAATTTCCCCAAATGTGCGCGGAAACGAAAAAAGCGGAGCAGCCCGCTGCCGAGGTGCCAACGGTAGTTAAAAAGCGCATCGAGGAGCAGCAGGTACAGAAGCGCGTCGCGATCGGCGCGCATATCGTCCACGAAACCATCCGCCGCGAAGGCGACGAAGAGCTGAAGCGGTCGTCCTCGGCGCTGGCGTGGTCGGGATTCGCCGCGGGACTGTCGATGGGCTTTTCGCTGATCGCGGAGGGCCTGCTTGCCGCGTTTCTGCCGAAGGAATCGTGGGCACCGCTGGCGTCGAAACTCGGTTATAGCCTTGGGTTTCTGATTGTCGTGCTCGGGCGGCAGCAACTCTTCACCGAAACTACGCTGACGGCAGTGCTCCCATTGCTGGCTCGGCGCGACCGGAGAACGGCGATGGGAACTTTGCGGCTCTGGGGCATCGTGCTTGGGGCCAATCTGGTCGGCGCATATTTATTCGCGCTGACGGTTGGGCGCGTCCCGATTTTTTCGCCGCATATTTACACGAGCATGGTGGATATCAGCCGCGGCGGCGCGCAAGGTGGATGGCTGGTGATTTTCGTGCGCGCGATTTTCGCCGGATGGCTGATCGCGCTGATGGTGTGGCTGCTGCCTGCCGCGGAATCGGCGCGCGTGAGCATCATCATCATTCTTACGTACATCATCGGCCTGGGCGGCTTCAACCACGTGATCGCCGGATCGGTGAAGATGCTATTTCTGGTGGTGCGCGGCTCACTTTCATGGCCGGACTACTGGCTGAAGTTCTTCGTTCCGACCCTTTTGGGCAATATTGTAGGAGGCGTGTCGCTGGTTGCATTTCTGGGACACGCGCAAGTGGTTGCGGGAAACGGGGACTAAATCGCGGCTGGGCTCTGACGCCTAAGCAACGTAACGCTCAACGGCTGGCGGCGCGCCTGGCGGGAAATGGAATGACGCGCCCCCGCTTGGATGCCCCCGGCGATATCGATGCGTAGTCGCGAATGCCCGCTAGCCGCAGACCAGCTCGTATGTGGCGAGCGAACGGAGGAAAGGACCTCATCACGGAAACGCCGATCGAAAACAGAATAGCGCCCAGGACGACGCATCCTGCAATCATGCTGGCTCCTTTCGGCGGAACAAGCCAACTTGCCACCGCGGCAGGAGGCGTAGTGCCCCGGTTCGAGCACGTAT
>JASHPG010000232.1 GCA_030038275.1 Candidatus Acidiferrales bacterium
TGCTGTTCACTCCCAAGCAGATTACCCGCGCCGCGAAGCTCCAGATCGAGCGCGGCGATACGGAACCCGGCGCCGAGATCGCTGAACTCCTTCAGCGCCGCCAGGCGCTGCCGCGCGATTCCCGAAAGCGTCACGTCGGGCGGCACCAGCAGATATGCGTACGCGCGCTGATTCGACCGTCCCACGCGCCCGCGAAGTTGATACAGCTCCGAAAGCCCCATCCGGTCCGCCCGATTAATGACGATCGTGTTCGCGCGCGGAATATCCAGCCCATTTTCGACGATCGTCGTCGAGATCAAAATGTCCGCCTCGCCGCGAACGAACTTCAGCATCACTTTTTCGAGCTCCGTCTCGCGCATCTGCCCGTGTCCAACCACGATTTTTGCTTTCGGCATCAGCCGTATGACCATCGTGGCGATCGACTCGATCGAGTCCACCCGGTTATGGACGAAAAACACCTGCCCGCCCCTATCCATCTCGTCCTTGATGGCGCGCTGCACCAGCGTCTCCGTGAATGGCGCCACCGTCGTCTGAATCGCCAACCTGTCTTTCGGCGGCGTTTCGATCACGCTCATATCGCGCAGGCCCACGAGCGACATGTGCAACGTCCGCGGAATCGGCGTCGCGGACATCGTCAGCACATGGACGTTCTTGCGCATTTCCTTCAGCCGCTCCTTGTGCGCCACCCCGAAGCGCTGCTCTTCATCCACGATTAGCAATCCAAGATCGTGGAACTTTACGTCGCGCGAAAGCAGCCGGTGCGTACCGATCGCGATGTCGATCTTCCCCGCTTCTAATTCCTCAATCGTCTTCTTCTGCTCCTTGTCCGTGCGGAACCGGCTGAGCATCTCGATGCGCGCGGGAAACGCCGCGAAACGCCGACGGAAAGTTTCATAGTGCTGGAAAGCAAGCACCGTCGTCGGAGCAAGCACTGCCGCTTGCTTGCCATTAGCCACCGCTTTGAACGCCGCGCGCATGGCAACCTCCGTCTTGCCATAGCCCACATCGCCGCAAAGCAGCCGGTCCATCGGCACCGTTGATTCCATATCGCGCTTCACGTCTTCAATAGCTTTCAACTGATCCGGCGTCTCCTGAAATTCGAATGCATCTTCGAACTCTCTCTGCCAATTCGAATCCGCGGGAAAGGCGTGGGCGGGCGTCAGCTTGCGTTCGGCGTAGAGCGCCAGTAGCTGCTCGGCCATGTCGCTCACCGATTTGCGCACGCGAGCCTTGCGCGCTTCCCACGTGCCCGTGCCGAGCCGGTCGAGCGTCGGCGGCGCGTCGCCGAGCGAATTGTACTTTTGGATCAGGTCGAGCCGCGCTAGCGGAACGTACAGCTTCGCGTCCGCCGCGTACTTCAGCAGCATGAATTCGCCGTTTGCCCCTTCGACGGAAACCTGCCGCAAGCCCTCGAACTGCCCGATGCCATGATCCACGTGCACCACGTAGTCGCCCGGTTTCAGGTCCGAAAGATCGCTGAAGAAGGTTGCTGCCTTGGGGCGCGCGCGCGGCCTTTGCGGCGGACCCACTTTCTCGAAAAGATCGGCGTTGCCGTAAATCACCAGATGCGCGTCGGGAATCGACACGCCTTCGCCGAGCGGCGCTTTTGCCAGCACCACCGCCGGCATGCTTCCGCTCGTGCCTTCCTCTGCCAGGCGCGTTACCGTGGTGTTTTCCTCGAGTTCGCCGACGCGATAGGGCAGCTCGTACTCATGGCAGATGTCGGCGAACCGCTCCATTTCGCCCGTGCTCGCGGCCGTTACGATCACCTGATCGCTCGAACCCAGCCGTCCACGAATTTCCGAAACAAATGCGGCCACGTTTCCGTGGTAGTGCGTGGTAGGCTGCGTTCGAACCGCCAGCGGCGCGCCGTCCTGACGGCTCATAGCCAGATGCTCGAAGCCGAGGCGCGGGAAAAGCTGTAGCGCCAGCGGCCATTCATCCTCGCTCAGAATGTAACGGTCGGGAGCGTCCGCGCGAGGGTCTTCGGCCGCATCGAAAGCTTCTTGCAGGCTCGCGCGGTACTTTGTTGCCGCTTCCTCCAGCGCGGCCGGCTCATTCAAAATCACCACCGGATCAGCGGCCAGATCGAAGAGTACTGCTTTACGCTCTTCGCGCGAGATTTCGCGAAATTCCCATCCAGGATAAAAACCGGCGGGCGGCGCATCGTCCTCGCGCCCGGAGGCTGTAGCCACGCGCTGATGCTCCAGCACTTCGGCGTGGCGCGGGAACTCCGTCAGCGGCAGCAGTAACGCGCGTTCCACCGGATTCGTTGAACGCTGCGTATTGGGATCGAACACCCGGATCGATTCGATCGTGTCGCCGAGCAGCTCGATGCGCACCGGCTGCGGTGTCTCGGGCGAAAACACGTCAATGATTCCCCCGCGCACGGCAAACTGTCCGGGCATTTCGCACGTCGTCTGGCGGTCGTATCCGGCCTGCGCCAAAAATCCGATCAGTTCCTCGTGCGCGATCTCATCATCGCGGGCAATCGTCCGCGCAAGATCGCGATAAAACTGCGGCTCGCGCATGCGCGCCAGCGCTGCCTCCACGGGAGCGATCAGCAAATCGGCTTCGCCGGTCGCCAGCCGCCACAGCGCCACTGCGCGGTCCTCGGCAATCTCGCCATGTGGCGAGCGGTTCTCGTACGGGGATACGTCGAGCGCGGGCAGCAGCGCCACGCGCCGGTCTGGCTTTCCCGTGATCGCGCGATAGAACCACTTCATCGGCTCGATCAGCGCTTCGGCATGCTGATTCGATTCGACCACTACGATGGCGGGCCGCGTCAGTCCCGCGAAGATCAGCGGCGCAACGAACGCCTTCGCCGAACCCGTCAGTCCCGCCAGGCGTACCTCGCCCGTATTGCGTCGCAGCCGGTCCGTTGCTTCTTCGATGGCAGGCAGCCGCGCGATGCGCGCCAGCAGTTCGGAAATGAGCGGAAGGATCATGCGCGTCCGCCGGAGATACGCTCGATCAGCCGCCTGGTGGAATATCCTGGCTCGAGCGGCAGACGCGCGAGCTTGCATCCTATTTCCGCGAGCGTGGAATTGAGCGCGACGCTTGACTCAGAGATGGAGTCGGCCCGCTCGCCTCGCGGTTCATCGCCACAAACGAAAACATCGGGCCGGAGGCTCTTCAGAAACTCTGGGAGCGATTCGTCGATGATTGCGGCAAAATCGACTGCGCTGAGCGCGGCCAGAATTTCTGCGCGTTCGCTCGCGGGCGTAACCGGCCGCTCAATCGAGGCAGCCTCGCCGGGCGCGGCGCTATGGTGTGAATTCGGCCGAGCCAGGCGCACCAGCGCATCGGATTGCACGCCTACAAGGAGGATCTCGCCGAAATCGCGCGCCTGTTCGAGCAGACGTATGTGGCCGGGGTGCAGCAGGTCAAATGCGCCGTACGCACACACCACTCCCGCGCCGGTTCGTTTCCACTCCCCCCGGCGGG
>JASHPG010000233.1 GCA_030038275.1 Candidatus Acidiferrales bacterium
CACGGGCAGCACCGTGGCCGGAGCAGGAATCGGTACCTGGGTGCTCAACGTGGTGGACGCCGCTTGTGGCCGCACGGATTGAGCAGCCGTGGCAACATCAACCCGGGCGCTCGAACTGACGCCCACCGAGCCGGTCCGCGAGCCAAAAGCAACCGCGACAACGCTACCATTCCCGGTAATCCGGTACGCCGCATTCGAATCGCCGAGGTCAATCACGACACGCGAGACATCGGGTCGAAACTGGGCCATTCTCACATCGCGAACCGGTTGAAGCTGGCTGGCAACCCGCGTCTGGTGCGTGGATAAACGCGAATCCGCGAAGTCCAGGACTATCCGCTCAGGGTTGTGCAAGCGCATCGAGCGATACGTCAGCGGTCCGGAGGCCGAAATGGTGACCTCGGCAGCGGTGTTGCTTCCGGTGACATTCACAGCTCGAATCACGCGGCTGCCGGAGCCGTCATTACCGGCAAGGGCCGCTGAGGCGGGCAGTAAAGATGCTTCCGGTGCGACTAGATTTGCGCCAACTGCCGGAGAGACAACCAGCGCCACATCCTGGGCATCCGGACGATCAACTCGCGCCGTCGCGCCTTGGGCCAGCAGGATTTCCAGCCGGACGTTTGGACGGTCGCCAGTCGAATAGCTGAGCACGCGATAACTCTTCACCAGGCCGGAATTCAATTCCTTCAGGCCTGCCGGATCAGCAGACTCGACTCCGCTCATATCGAGGACATATAGGCGGCCGCTAGGTTGGTAGGTCGAGTATTCGAATGCCCCGGTCGCTTGAGCTTCCACGCGGGCGGTGCCGCTCGAAGACACCACTCTTACATGCACCACGGGTGCCCCGCCCGCTCGCAGCGTTCCGCTCGACAGCAACAAGCCAGCCGCAATCAGCGCGCCCAGCCCACAGGTCCTCCACGTCATCCTCATTGCTGCTCTCCTGCGCTCGGGTAGATTCGCTTGACCACCGTTCGCTCGATTGGCTTCCCGAAGGCGTCTTTCGTGTTCTGCTGAAATGTGACCCCATCCAAACTGATCTTTTCGACGTCGCCGTCGTAGAGACGATCACCTTCCCGTACGAAGTACACTCGCTGATCCGGATTGGCCACGACGGCAATCATTCCGTTTGCACCCTGTACTGTTCCCTGAACGATCAGCGTGCCGATTACCAGGCCCGCTTTGCCAGGAGGAAGGTGTTCCCCGCCACCCTTCGCGTTGTTCACAAGGGCCACAAAGGGGTCGCGTTTCCCTGCTAAATCAATCATCGGATCGGTGGCGGCTGGAGCTGAAGTTGCGGGCGCTACCGGTGCGGTGTCCGCGGTTGCGACTGATGCTGCCTCAATCCTCGCACCCTGCTTTGGAACAGCTTTCGCCACGGACGCCCGGTGCAGCTTTCGCTCCGCAGCAGATCTCCGCCTTTCAGTTGCTTTAACAGGCGGCTTCGCAGCGGCTGTCCAGTGAGCCCTATGCGCGGGTGCAGGCTTCACGGGATTTGCGACATGCCCCTGCGCCCAAAGCGCGGTGCCGAGGCTCAGCGCCAGAGCCACGCCGGCTGCCGTTTTAAGCCAATGAGTCGCGAGTCTCGTCATAGTTCCCTACCGTTTCGCCCTGGCGGATGCTGGTTTAGCGCTTGTCTGTGCCTCCGCCGAACCCGTAAAGAAAGTGGTGATTGTGAAGTCGCCGCTAACGGAGGTGCCTGGAGTCATGTGGTATTTCCCTCCAGCGTTCCGGCCGGTCAGCGACGCAAGCTTCAAGTTGCCCACGTTGATGATTCGCGAAAGCCGCCCGAGCCGCGAAAAGAAGTCAAGCACCGAGTAATACGGGCCGTCCGCTTGAATCTCAAACGGCATCTCGAAGTAATACTGCTGCTGCGAAACGGGCTGCGCAGTGAGGGTGCGGATAGTCACGCCGGACGTGGCGGCAGCGCGCTGCACCATCAAGATGAATTGGTCCGTTTGCTTTTCCTCGGGAACGATGGTTTGCAGCGTTGCCAGTTGTTTCTGCAGCGCGTCCATATCGGACTGAAGTTCCGCCCGCCTCTGCTTATAAACGCGCAAGCTTTCGACATCCGCTTCCAGTGGTTTCATTTCCGCCTGGGCGCTTTCCAGTTGCGAACGGACAGTCGCAAGCGGAGAGCCCGGGACGTAGAACGCCGCCAGAACTACCACCACTGCCAGGCCTAGGTAAAAAAGCGCTTGCAGGGGCCAAGGCCACTCTTTAAACGATGTTGCCATGGCTTAAATCCTCCCCCTACCCGGCGCCCCGGAGGGGTGCGTAGTTGCCGCGGGTTTCGAAGTCGCTTGCGGCGAAGCGGCGCCGCCCGAGCTTCCCGCCGTCGAGGCGGTCATCGAAAAAGTGTATATTTGAACCGACGGTATAACGTCGTTCTCCTTCGCGTCCTTCAGTTCCACCTGATCGAAATAGCCGGACCGCTTCATCTCGGTCAGGAAATTGGCCACGGCGTCGATTGAACCGGCCTCGCCTTCAAGGGTGAGGGAGCTTCCGTCGCGATTGAGCGAGGTCAGCCAGAGGGCGTCAACACGGACGACGGTGTTGGCGACCATTTCCAGCAGTTGCTGAGCCCCACTGCGATTCTTTTGCAGGGTTTCGATCACGTCGATGCGCTGCTGCAAGACGCTCTTTTCGCTCTGGAAGCGGTCCACGTCCTGCTTGATCTGCTGCAGGCTCTGCTTCTCGGCTTTCAGGGCCAGGATTTTCTTGTTGACGTTTTCGAGTTCGCGATTCTGCTGGTAATAGGTCACGCCGATCACCACAGCCGCGAGCGCGAGTGCAACCACCAGGAAAAGGATCTGTACCGTGGCTTCGAGTGGCACAGCTTGCTTGGTGGCCTTCGGCCGTGCTTGCCCCAGAAGGTTTATGCGAATCATGGCGTGTCGAAACTCCTCAGCGCCAGGCCCACCGCGATTGCCAGGCGCGGCGCCCAATCGCGAAGCTGCTCCTCGTTGTGGCGCCCGGGGTTGATTGCGATCTTACGGAACGGGTATAGCTCCTCTACCGGCATCGCAAACTCTTCCTTCAGGAAATCCAGCAGCCCCGGTACGCGAGCCGTCCCGCCCGCCACCACGATCCTGCGGATGTTTTCGCCGCTGGCCGTGGCGCGGAAAAAGTCAAAGGTCTTCTGGATTTCAAGGATTAGAATGTCGGAGACCGAACGCAGAATCGCGGTCCGCTGCTCTTCACTGACGCCCGCCAGCGTCCCACCCATCTTCAGCTTCTCGGCATCGTCGAAGCTCAGATCGAGCTCCTTTTGTAGAGCGTCCGTGTATTGGTTTCCGCCTACAGAGACGTCGCGAGTGAACAGAGGCGTCCAGCCGCGCACGATGTTGATGTTCATCACGCTCGCGCCGATATTCAGCAGCGCCACAACCTGCGACGGGTCGAGGTCGTAGTTCACCTCGTAGCAGTTTTGCAGGGCGAAGGCGTCGATATCGACCACCATGGGCGTCTTGCCGGCCTGCGCCAGGACGTTGGTGTGGTTGAGAATCTTGTCTTTCTTGACGGCGACCAGCAGCACGTCCATCTGGTTCTCGGTCGCTTCAAGCAACTGGTAGCTTAGGTTAACGTCGGCTATATCGAACGGAATGTGCTGGCTGGCCTCGGCTTGGACACGGTCGTAGAGCTCTTCCTCCGTCATCAGCGGCATGCTCACTCGCTTGACGATTACCGAGTGCCCCGAAACCGAGGTGGCAACTTCTTTGGCCTTGATTTTCTGCCCGTCGAAAATCGCGATGATCTTTTCGGCCACCGACGGCGCGTCCATAATGGCCCCGTCAACCACGGTGTCCTGGGCTAGCGGTTCCAGGCCGTAGCTGACCAGTTCGAAGCCCTCGCGGGCTTTCTTTAACTCGACGGCCTTAACCGAACTGGAACCAATGTCCAATCCAATCAGCGATTTTGACTTCCCCAGGTTGAACATCGCGCGGCCCCTCACTCCCCGGCTGCCCTGCATTTGCAGGCGGCTTCGTTAAGTCTTCGAGACTGCCCGGAACGTTTCCTAAGATTCTTCGGTTCTAATTCGCCCTACCCGTGGGCGGCCCGGATACCTGAGACCGTAGTACTGTTAGGCCTGGTACCATCCCCGTGGTTCGTTTATTACATCCGCGCCAAAGACTGTCAATCGACTTGTTCCGAGTGTGTGCTGTTGATAAAACCCGTCCTGACTGCGGCACGGAGGCTTCTAAAGAGGTTTATCGGCGGTAACCCTAGGAAATTCAGGCGGGAAAACCAAGTAGTAACGAGTAGCGGCCTTCGGGCGAACGTTCGGGAAATTTTCGGTTATTTTCGCTTGGCAATCTCAAGCTGGTGCCACAGCGAATCAACGCGCCGTTTGGTGGCGGCATCCATCCGGATTTCGTCCGGCCAGCGGCCTGCGTAACCTTCTTCAGGCCATTTGCGCGTGGCGTCGATTCCCATCTTTGAGCCGAAATCTTGCCGACGCGCGGCATGGTCAAGCGTATCCACTGGACCAAGCACGAATTGAATATCCCGTTCTGGGTCGATCGCGCAAAGCGCTTTCCAAACTACCTCTCGCGAATCCCGCAAATTCACGTCGTGATCGACCACCACAATTACCTTCGTGAACATCGCTTGTCCCAATGACCAAATGGCATTCATCGTCTTTCGCGCATGGCCGGGATAACTCTTGCGGATCGAAACGATCATCAAGTTCTGGAAGATGCCCTCCGCCGGCATGGCTACGTCCACAATCTCTGGGTGCTGCAATTTCATCACAGGCAGGAAAATTCGCTCGATTGCGTGGCCGATGAAATAATCTTCTTGAGGAGGCGGGCCCACGATCGTTGTCAGATAGAGCGGGTCTTTCCGGTGCGTAATGCACGTGACGTGAAAAACCGGGTACTGCCCTTCAAGCGAATAAAAGCCGGTGTGATCGCCAAACGGGCCTTCTGTGCGCAGCTCGCCAAGTTCGACTTGGCCTTCCAGCACGATCTCCGCGTTCGCAGGCACCTCCAGATCGACTGTCTTGCACGCGACTAGCTCCACTGATTCGCGTCTCAGGAACCCCGAGAACATAAATTCGTCCATGTCCGGCGGCACCGGCAAAATCCCAGCAAGGCAGGTTACCGGATCCGCTCCAATGGCCACGGCCACATCCAGCTTTCCGCCTTTCCCCTTCGAACTCGCGCTGCGGTAATGGTCGGCGCCGTGCTTCTGCGTCTGCCAGTGCATGCCGGTAGTTCGCTCGTCAAAGACTTGCATCCGGTAGCAGCCGACGTTTCGTTTGCCGTTTTCCGGATTTTTGGTGATCACCATCGGCCATGTGATGTAACGCCCGCCGTCAAGCGGCCAACATTGCAGAATTGGGAAGTCGAAAAGCGAGAAGCCTTCCGTTCGCACCACCTCCTGGCAGTCACCGCTGCGCACTGTTTTCGGGAAGACTGACCCTAATTCGGCCAGTTTCGGCAGCATTTTGATCTTATCCAGAATTCCCTGGGGCGATTGCACATCCAAAACAGACGCGATTCGCGCGGCAACTTCGTCAAGGGACTCGGCTTCCAGAGCCAATTCCATGCGCCGCTCGGTGCCCACAAGATTCGCGACTGCTGGAACTTTCGACCCTTTGGGGCGCTCGAATAGCAAGGCTGGTCCGCCGGCCTTCACGGCCCTATCCGTGATCTCGGTAATTTCCAATATCGGATCGACTTCAGGCGCAACGCGCGCGAGTTCG
Organism: Candidatus Acidiferrales bacterium; assembly: GCA_030038275.1. GTDB lineage: Bacteria > Acidobacteriota > Terriglobia > Acidiferrales > UBA7541 > Palsa-295. Next base: position 5,705 of record JASHPG010000233.1, read on the forward strand.
CCTTCTTTTTCGAGCTTTTGCAGAAATTGCCGGAGATTTTGGTACGCCACTCTTCCCCCATCCGCCCGCGGTTGGCCAGGCTTTGTGCGCTCACTTTAGCATGGCGACGGGTTATAATTTCATGGCTTAGAGCCGCTGTAGCCTCCGGAACGAGATCCAGGTTTCACCGCGTATATATTCACGGAGCGTAACCGGGGAGGTACCTGCTGCGTCTATGCGCTTAGGGGAAGCTACAGGGGTTTGGCGAAGGCGTTCGACGCCCGTCACGAAATATACTTCCCGCGCATCGGAGATCCATGTCGCTAAAAGACTCTTATAGCAAGCACAAAGCAGCCTACATTTCTATTGCTTGCATCGTGGTAATCCTCGTCCTTTGGGGCTACTTCAGGAGCCGCTCGGACGGGCCGAAATACACGACTGCGGTTGTAAAGCGAGGCAACATTACCGCTGTCGTGCAGGCGACAGGCACCATTAACCCGCTGACCACGGTCTCCGTCGGATCGTACGTATCGGGCACCGTGCAGTATATTTTTGCCGATTTTAATACGCGGGTTAAGAACGGCCAGGTGCTCGCGCAGTTGGATCCCGCCATCTATGAGGCTCAGGTGGTCGAGGCGCGCGGCAATCTCCAAAATGCCGAAGCCAATTTGACCACCCTCGATGCTAACGTACAGGTCTCCGCCGCTAACCTCGCAAAATCGGAAGCCAACGCTAAATACGAAGTTGCGACAGCCAAGCGCTCCCAAGATCTCTTTACTTCCGGCGTCGTATCCGCCGACTCAAACGAGCAGACTCAATCCACTTTGGGGCAGTCGCAGGCCGACGTCAAATCGTCCGAGGCAGCGCTCGAACAAGCCAAAGCCCAACTGGCGCAGGCGAAGACGCAGATCACGTCGATGCAAGGTGCGCTGGACGCCGCTGAAACAAATTTGAAATACACCACGATTCTCTCGCCGATCGATGGTACGGTCGTCGCCCGAAACATCGACGTCGGCCAGTCCGTTGCGGCGACTCTCCAGGCGCCGAACGTCTTTTCGGTAGCTCAGGACCTTACACGTATGCAGGTGTACGCTGCCACGGACGAATCCGACACCGGCAACATTCGAAACGGTATTGCCGTGACCTTCCAGGTGGATGCTTTTCCGAACGACGTGTTCCAGGGGCGCGTCAGCAACATTCGCTTGAATCCGACCACGGTGCAGAACGTCGTCACATACAACACGATCATCGACTTCAATAATCCGGACGAAAAGCTGCTGCCCGGGGAAACAGCCTACGTCACCATCCCTACGGGGCACGCGGAAAATACCGTGGAGATTCCAAACCCCGCGCTTACTTTCAAGCCGCAAATGCAGCCCTTGGCCTTGCAGCGGCTTTACAAGCGCTACGACATTTCCAACCAGGCATCCACCACTCACCTTGGCGGTTGGCAAACGGTTTGGAAACTCGACGCCAACAAGCAGCTCATTCCCATCGCCGTGCAATGCGGGATTACGGACTACAACAATACGCAACTGCTGCAGGGCGATGTGCAGGTTGGCGACGAACTGGTCACCTCCGAGCAGAACGCGCCCAACAAGAGCAACGGCACGCGCGCGCCATTCATGGGCGGTCGAGGTCCGCGCTGATGAATGGCTCGGCCACAAAGCGAGGTGAACGATGAATCCGAGGGAAGTGATTCGTGTCGCTCTCCGCGCTCTAGCGCGCAATAAGATGCGCACCATTCTCACCATGCTCGGCATCATCATCGGTGTCGGCGCCGTTATTTGTACGGTCGCCATCGGCGAAGGAGCCAGCGAACAGGTGCAGCAGCAGATTCAATCTCTCGGTACCAATATGATCATGCTTTTTGCCGGGAGCGTGAACTCCAATGGCGTGCGCATGGGCAGCGAGGCCACCAAGACGCTTACAGCCGACGACGCCTATGCGATTTTAGCGCACGTGCCGAACGTAGTGGCCGTCTCGCCCATCGCCTTCGCCTCCGTGCAGGTGGTCAACGGAAATCAGAATTGGTACACCCGCGCCTACGGCGCGTCGCCGGAATATACGCAGATCCGCAATTGGCCCGTCGTACAGGGCAGCTCGTTTTCCCAGCGCGACGTGGATGTCGCCGCGGACGTCTGCGTGATCGGCCATACCATCGTGACGGAGCTCTTTGGCGATGGCACCGATCCGGTGGGCAAAACCATCCGCGTAAAAAGCCTGCCGTTCCGCATTCTCGGTGTGCTCGAAACGAAGGGCCAGTCCCCCACCGGCGAGGATCAGGACGACGTGATGATCATGCCTTACACCACGGTTCAGAAGAAAATTTCGGGCATCAGCTGGGTTCAGCTCATCATGATCTCCGCAAGTTCGCAGCAAGCCATGCAGCAGGTCGAAGATGGTATTACTGCTCTCCTCCGCCAGCGCCATCACCTCCGCACGGACGAGGACAACGATTTCATCATTCGCAGCCCGAATGAGTTTGCCCAGGCCGCCGCGGCCAGTTCGCTGGTTATGACCATTCTATTGGGCGCCATCGCCTCCATCTCCCTGCTCGTTGGAGGCATCGGCATCATGAACATCATGCTGGTCTCCGTCACCGAGCGGACACGCGAAATCGGCGTGCGCATGGCTGTCGGAGCTACGGAAGAAGACGTTCAGCGGCAATTCCTGAGCGAAGCGGTCGTCCTAAGTTCTCTCGGCGGAATTGTGGGAATTTTGCTCGGCGTGATCGGCTCCGCAATCATCTCGCGCATTCTGGGCTGGTCCACATTCGTTTCCCCGTCATCGGTCATTATCGCGGCGATCTTCTCCGCCGGTGTCGGCATCTTTTTCGGCTATTATCCTGCGCGCAAAGCAGCGCGACTTGATCCTATCGAGGCTCTCCGATATGAATAAGCTTTCCCGTTCGTTGGCATTCTTCGCTGTGTCTTCACTGGCCGCTGCCGTACCCGGCGCACTGGCGCAAAACCGCCCCGCCGGGCCACCTCGCGGCACGCGCCCTATGACTCCGCCAACTCGGACGTTGACTACACCGCCCCGGGCGCCCATGTCTCCCTCCAAGCAGGAGATCAATACGGCGTCGGGCGAGCAATTTTATATCGTCGCCTCAATCGACCGCCAAAACTCGCAATTGCTGCTCAAGCGGCCCACGGAAGTCACCTTTCTCGTAAAGGTCAGCCCAAGCACTAAGTATTTCGACGGCAACGGCAAGGCCACTACCCTAGGAAGCTTCCGGGCGGGCGATACGGTCTGGGCAAAGACTACGGGAAGCAGTGTCGAGCCAATGCTCGTCGAGATGCGCGAAGGTGAAATGACCGTCGCCGACCTGCACAAGTATTATCTCGACTACCCGATCATCAAGTAGCCCGCAGGTTTCATTCATACGCCGCTCCCACGGATTGCGGTTTGAGCCTCGTTGGATTCGCTGTTTCTTCGCGACTGCTCTGGCTCGACGCGCCGTCCGCAGCCACAGATTGCAATCAAGTTTGAGGCCCTTGCGTAAGATGGTAGAATCATTCCGCTTAGAGCGGCGCGGGCGTAGTTCAATGGCAGAATAGAAGCTTCCCAAGCTTCGGACGTGGGTTCGATTCCCATCGCCCGCTCCATTTTTCTCTTTGTTCGCCTTTAAGCCTGCCGCAAGCCCCACTGCTGTCAACTCAGCTTCCTGCTAACTTTCGATATAACCGCGACTTCCTACGCTGAACAGTACTATCGATCTATATTTCAAAACGGGAATTTTCCTCACCCTTTCAAAAGGCGGTTGGAGTATTATCGCGGCCCCAGCCGCCGGACAATCCTGGCATGCAATTGCGGACCAAGTTCTTGCTCTCGCTCTTGCTCGTCGCGGCGGGCCTCACGTGCGCGGCGCTGCTCGTCGTGCGTCACACTGCCGAAGCGCACATGCAAGAGGAAATCGAAGGTGAAGCGAACACCGCCGTCCGCACCTTCCAGTTCGTTGAACATCAGGAACAGCTCGTCCTGGCCCACAGAGCCGATTTACTCGCCTCTCTCGCCGAAATGCGCAACGACGACCCCTCGGCCCTCGACGACTCCAGCCAGGATCCCTGGCAATCGGACGATTTCAATCTTTTCGGGCTCGCTGACCCTGCCGGAAAAATGGTCGCTTTGCGCACCAGCGATCCCGGGTTTCCCCTGCCGTCCGCCCAGGAGCAGCTTCGCAGGATGCAGTCGCGGCGCCTAACCTCCGGCTGGTGGTACGGCAATGGGCATCTTTACGAAGTGGCCTTGCAGCCGATCTCTAGCGCTGCTTCGCCAGGCGGTTCGATGGGAACGGCGATCGTGGGTCACGAGGTGGACGCTCGCCAGGCTGCCGATCTCCGCGGAATCTCTTCCGCAGACGTTGTTTTCCGCTACGACGGCCAGACCGTCGCCAGCACGCTTCTACCGCTGCAGGAGCTCCAGGTCGCTCGCCAGATTACCGGGCAGGTTACGTCGAAGCGCGTCGAAATCGATGGCAAGCCCTATTGGGCTCATGCCGCGAAGCTCACTGCGGATGCGGGCCCGCCGGTTAGCATGATCGTCCTCGAATCCTACGGCAACACCGCGGCATTCCTCGTCCACGTGAATCACCTTCTCCTGGGGCTCGGCCTAATGGCCATACTTGCCGGCGGCGTGCTGGCTTTTATGATCTCCGACGCGTTCACTCGTCCTCTCGCGCGCTTGGCGGAAGGCGTCGCCGCCCTTGAGCGCGAAGATTACACCTACCCGCTTCGAGCCCACGGTGCCGACGAGGTCGCCCGCGTCACGCGCGCCTTCGACCGCATGCGCCGCGTGCTCAAAAGCAACGAGGCCAAGCGCCAGCAGCTCGAAGCTCAACTGCGCCAGTCGCAGCGCATGGAATCCCTCGGCCGCCTCGCCGGCGGCGTGGCCCACGATTTCAATAATCTGCTCACCATCATCAAGGGATACAGTGACGTCATCCTGCAAGGCCTGAACCCCTCCGACGGCAGCTTCCGCCATGGCCAGCAGATTGGGAAAGCCATCGACCGCGCCAGCGCCCTCACCCGACAGCTTCTCGCGTTTAGCCGCATGCAGGTGCTGGAACCCAAAATCGTTGACCTGAATACCCTCGTTGCGGACATGGGCAAGATGCTCACCCGTTTGATCCGCGAAGATATCGCGTTTTCATTCGAACCCGATGGTGCGCTCGGCCACGTAAAAGCCGATCCGGGACAGTTGGAGCAAGTTCTTTTGAATTTGACCGTCAACGCCTGCGATGCCATGCCTCGCGGCGGCATGTTGACCATCGAGACGCGCAATGTGTTCGTTGACGAGCGCTTCGCTCATACCCGCCCCGCGTTCCAGCCCGGCGAATACGTGCTGCTCGCCGTCGCTGATACCGGCGTTGGAATGGACGCGGAAACTCGCGCACGCGTTTTCGAGCCGTTTTTCACCACCAAGGGCCCGGGCAAAGGCACCGGCCTCGGCCTGGCAACCGTGTACGGAGTCGTGAAGCAGAGCGGCGGTTACATCTGGGTGGAATCCGAGCCGGGCAAGGGCGCGAAGTTTGAGATTTATCTCCCGCGAGTGAACGAGCAGGCCGACCAGCCTGTTGCCGCCCAACGAAGCGCGAGCGCACCATTCGCTGTCGGCCGCGAAACCGTTCTCATCGTCGAAGACGAAAGCGCCGTCCGCGAACTTGCGGCCGAGTTCCTGCGTTCCGCCGGCTACTCCGTTGTTGCCGCACAAGACGGCAACGAGGCTCTGGCGATCTCCAGAAAATCCCGCGATCCCATCGACGTTCTCCTGACGGATATCGTCATGCCCGGCATGCGCGGCCCGGAACTGGCCGAAAAACTGAAGCGCCTGCGCCCGCAAGTTAAGGTGGTTTTTATGTCGGGCTATCTGGACTTTGCCGAAGGCGACGGCGAATTTGCCGGTGGCGGCTCGTTCTTGCAAAAGCCTTTCTCGCGCGAAAGCCTTGTCAACACAATCGCCGAAGCGGCTGCCGTCCCGCGCCTTGAAGAATCGCTCGCTTCAGACGCTTCGCCCGCCTTCGTCGATTAACTCGGCCTCCAGCTCGCCCGTAAACTCACCCGACTTCCTCTCACGCGATTGCCAGCGGGATTCCCTTCTTCCATTTCCCTTGCGATTTCAGGATCAGCTCAACCACTTCGCGAACCGCGCCCTTCCCGCCCCGCGCTTTCGTGACGTAGTGAGCGGCTCGCAGCACTTCCACCGCCGCGTCCGCCACAGCAACGGCCAGTCCCGCGCGCTCCAGGAGCGGCAAATCCGGCAAATCGTCGCCCACGTACGCGACTTCCGCGTCCGTCACTCCCGCGCGCTTGAGAATGTCCTCGTAAGACTGAAGTTTCCTCGGTTGCCCCTGCGCCACAAATTCCATGCCGGCTTCCACCGCGCGTCTCGCCGTCGCGGGCGAATCGCGCCCGGTGATCAGCCCCGTGCGGATGCCCATGATCCCGGCCAGTTTGATTCCCGCGCCGTCGTGCGCGTTGAACATCTTCATCTCCGCCACGCTTCCGTCAGGAAAGGTTTGCAGGCACACGTAGCCAGGCGTCATCGTTCCGTCCACGTCCATCAGCAGCAGGCGGACTTTCTTTGCGCGGCGCATCGCGCCTTGCGGAAATTTCAGTTCTCGAATGGGCATCGGATGATCAGAACAATTGCAGGTTCCAGAGATCGTGAATGTGTACCACGCCTTCCAAAATGCCGGCCGCGTCAACCACCAGCACCGACGTAATCTTCCGCTCTTCCATCAGCCGTAGCGCCGCGGCCGCCAGTTCGCTGCGCGGCAGCGTCACTGGATTCTTGCTCATGCAATCGGCCGCCGCCAGGTCCAGCACGTTCTCCCGCCGCCGGTGCATCATGCGCCGCAAGTCGCCATCGGTAATAATCCCAAGCAGCTTTCCGCCCTGCTCGACGACCGCCGCCAAACCCAACCCCTTCCGGTTCATCTCGTAAATCACATCCGGCATTTTCGTCTCGGGAAAGACCGTCGGAATGCGATCGCCTGCGTGCATCAACGCTTCCACGCGCCGGAGCCTTTTTCCCAACCGCCCCGCCGGATGCAGAGCGGCGAAATCGTCTTCTTGAAAATCGCGCCGCTCCGAAAGCACCACCGCGAGCGCATCGCCCATCGCCAGCGCCGCCGTCGTCGAAGACGTAGGCGCAAGCTTCAGCGAACACGCCTCTTCTTTCACGCTGATGTCCAGCACCACGTCGCTTTCTTTCGCCAGCGTGGAGTTCGGCCGCGCCGTCAGCGTCACCAGCGGAACCCCCAGCCTCTTGACGCCTTCCAGTAAATCGAGCAGTTCATCCGTCTCGCCGCTCGCGGAAATTGCGACCATCGCGTCGCCCTCCGTGAGCACTCCCAAGTCGCCGTGCAGCGCCTCCGCGGCGTGCAAGAAAAGTGACGGCGTGCCCATGCTCGAAAATGTCGCCGCTATCTTGCGCCCGATCAACCCGGACTTGCCCAGCCCGGTCACCACCACTCGTCCCTTGCATGCATGCAGCACTTCGACTGCTTTTTCGAATTCCACGCCGATGCGGCCGATCAGCTCCGTGATCGCTTCCGCTTCGATGCGCAGCACTCGCTTCGCGCGCTCCAGCGTCATCTCGCGCACGGCTTCCGTCGTCGATGGGTCCGCGGGCTTCATCGCGCAGCCTTCGCGCGAGGCCCCTTGCGGCGCTCGCGCCCTGCGTATCCTGCATTTCTGCGCGCTTCTTCGCTGGGCCGGTCGAGTTGCCGCGCCAAAGCGGCGATGCGCGTCAACTTCCGCAGCAGCGGACTTAGATCGGCCAACCGCTGCGCGTTGGTGCCGTCTGATAAAGCCTTCGCCGGCTCCTCATGGACTTCGAGAAACAATCCGTCCACGCCGACCGCCGTCGCCGCGCGCGCCAGCGGCTCGATGAATTCCGGCTGCCCTCCGCTCGATTTCCCCGCCCCTCCGGGCAGTTGCACCGAATGCGTCACGTCAAACACCACCGGATATCCAAGTTTCCGCATGATCGGAAACGACCGCATATCCACCACTAAATTTTGATAGCCAAACGACGCGCCGCGCTCGGTCAAGATGATTTTTTCGTTCCCCGTGCTCGCCACTTTTTCCACCGCGTGCGCGATGTCCCATGGCGATAGAAACTGGCCCTTCTTGATGTTCACGGCGCGCCCCGAACGGCCCGCAGCCAGCAGCAGGTCCGTCTGCCGCGACAAAAATGCCGGCACTTGCAGCACGTCGCACACTTCAGCCGCTGGCCCCACCTGCGCCACTTCGTGAACGTCCGTCAAAATCGGCAGCCCGGTCTGCTTCTTGATTTGCGCCAGGATGCGCAATCCCTGTTTTAGTCCCGGCCCGCGATACGACGAGAGCGATGAGCGATTCGCTTTGTCATACGACGCTTTGAAAACCAGCGGCACTCCCGCTTCGGCGGCGATCGCCGCCACGCGCTCCGCCGTCTGCATCGCGTGCGCTTCGCTCTCAATCACGCACGGACCAGCGATCAGGAATAGCGGCGCGTTGCCCCCGATCCGCACCGCGCGAACCGCGGGAGCGCCCAATTCGAAGCTATGAGATGCCTGCATCGTTGAAGCTCGTCTTCCTCATTCCCGCGTAGCGGACCAGCCGTTCCCGCATACTGGGCCGTTGTTTCCTGGGAACGCCATTCTCCCGAATGGCGTTCGGAACCCGCGCCGAGCGAACAGCGCCTGCGGTACTATCGACCGTAATCGTGCCTGTGGCGCTGCTTCCGGTACCGGCACAGCACGTTTCTCCTCACATCGCCGTCTCTCGGAGGCCCCGAAACGCTCTGCGTCTGCGGGAGGTGTCGCGACACAATACAAGCAGCCAGAATTCACACCCACGTCACAACAATGCCGGTCTCGTTAGAGTTTGCTCATGGCCAGCCTCGTTAGAGTTGGCTCACTACCAGCTCCCGTTCCAGATGCACCAGAGTATTAGTGTTCGCCGCCCTTTTCAACCTTCGCCCCAGCCCCCATTTCGCCCAAAACATCTGCTACCGAAGCGATCCCGCAACGCTCCCTGAGTTCTTTTCGAGACCGCGAAACGGGCTGGTGGCATCCCTAAACGCTACGGCAAGAGGAAAAGAAGTCGGCGCTTCAATTACGTTGAAGTTACGAGCACGGGCTGAGGCGCACTCTGTAGCAACTCGTACTTGTGCGGGGCGCAGCAAGCAGAACTGAGCCGGGATACATCTCGTCGCATCTGCGGCATTTGCTTCAATCGATTAAGTGTCTCCCGCAAAATGCTGGCCATCGCCTGGTCTTTGGGTATGACGAGTCGATAATGCATCCACTTGCCTTCGCGCCTGGACGCCACGATTCCCGCCCGGCGAAGGTAAGCCAGATGCCGTGAGACCTTTGGTTGGCTGGTTCGCAAAATCTCCACGAAGTAGCAGACGCAAATCTCCCTGTCCGCGATCAGGTTCAGCAAGCGAAGGCGCGTCGGATCGGCGAGCGCGCGAAAGAGAAGATCGAGCGGCGGATTGTTTTCTGCCTTGCTCACCGCGCCAGTATAACACATTCGTGTTGACATATATGACCTGTGACCTTAGGCTGTTACACATATGGATAGACGCATATGACCAGGTGCCGTTAGATGGCAAAGACGTATAACGTTCTCTTCCTCTGCACGGGAAACTCGGCGCGCTCCATTATGGCCGAGGCAATCCTCAACCAAAAGGGCAAGCCCACCTTCCACGCATACAGCGCGGGAAGCCATCCGACAGGTACCGTGCGTCCAGAAGCACTGCGGCAAATCGAAGCAGCGCATTTACCGACGCAAGGACTCAGGAGCAAGGATTGGAGCGAGTTCGCGCGAGTAGGCGCACCGCACCTTCATTTCGTCTTTACGGTCTGCGACAACGCCGCAAAGGAGGTCTGCCCCGTATGGCCCGGCCAACCGATGACCGCTCATTGGGGTGTGCCAGACCCCGCATCGGTGGCGGGAACGCCGGAGCAAATCGAACGGGCGTTCCGCGATGCGTTCATGATCCTTGAGCGTCGAATCAGCCTCTTTCTTTGTTTGCCGCTCGCAAGCTTGGATGCGCTCGCAATCAAGAAGGAAATCGACCGGATCGGACGGCAATGAAAAGCTCAATGCCACGTCGTATCACGGCCGAGTTCGCTGGTACCGCGTTCCTCGTTGCCGCCGTGGTGGGCTCGGGCGTCATGGGTGAGCGATTGTCAAACGGCAATGTGGCTCTGGCGCTCCTCGCAAATACGATTGCCACAGGAGCGGCGTTAGTTGCACTGATCCTGGCGTTTGGCCCAATATCGGGCGCGCACTTCAACCCCGCCGTTAGCCTGGCGGATGCGTTGGAAGGAGGCCTCACCTGGGCGCAAAGCTTTAGTTATGTCATCGCCCAAATCTTCGGAGGATTAACTGGAGCGGTGACCGCGAATTCGATGTTCGGACTACCGGCGATTTCCATTTCGCGGCATGTTCGAAGCGGTGGTTCGCAGATACTCAGTGAATTTGTCGCAACCTTCGGTCTGCTATGCATCATCTGGGGCTGCTCGCGGGCTCGCTCGAACGCCGGGGCTTTCGCTGTCGGAGCTTACATAACTGCCGCCTACTGGTTTACCGCGTCAACGTCCTTCGCCAATCCCGCTGTGACTATCGCCCGTTCACTGAGCGACACGTTCGCTGGCATCCGGCCCGCCGATGTTCCGCTGTTCGTTCTTTCGCAACTTTTTGGCGCCCTAGCTGCCACGTTGCTCTTTCGATGGCTGGCTCCGAGTCTAATTCAACCCAAAAACGTCATTATCGCCCATGAGGGCGAAGTGGTGCCGACAACCGAAGCCGTTTCGCAAAGGGAGTTTTAATATCCATGTAAAGAGGAGTCCTTGCCGATGAAACCGATGGTCTGAACTGAATTGAGGTACATTTTCGAATCTCCTCTTCTGCCCCTTTTGCTTGTGCGCCCGCAAGCGAGTGGAGACCACTACCAAAGCAAGCGGCTGCTTTATGGGCGGGGCCTGCGCAGGTCGTTAATTCTAGCGACCGTACCTCTTACTCATCCGTCACGCGCGGGACTCCCGTACCATTGCTCGTCCGGCCGTTTGCCCTTACCCTGCGAAACATTGCACGCGGGATCCCAATTAACGCCGCGCCGCAATCGGCCGATTCATACAAATATTCCCGGAGGCATTCTTTCAATGCGGTTCCACACCCCTGCACGACGAGCAGCTTTCGACCGGTTTATGAGAACCGCAAGCATCGGTGCTGTTGCGTTGCTATTCGTTGCAGTCGGATTCGACCATGTGCTCTCGGCAAAGGTGCGGACCGTGGCGGGTGGTACGGCGCCGCTTGGCTTCGCCTTCTGCGCCAACGAAGGTGGAGTTTGTAGAGTCGAGGGCATCCATGATGTAGCTTTCGGGGCAAATGGAACTTTTTATTACCGACGCGGCGTCAGCGGCAGAATCAAGTGCAATGACGCAGCATTTGGCGATCCCCTGTATGGGGTGGTCAAGGCGTGTTACGTGATACAGTCGCGGCAGGTGGCCTCCGCGAACCCCGATCGGCAACGGGTCCTGTCTTTACTGAGCTCTGCGATTCAAACAAAAGTTAACGCCTCTTCCAGACCAAAGGCAAAATCCGCCGCATCTGATATTCAGTCGATCACTGGCCGTGCGCCCAAGCAGTTTTGGATCAACCTCAAACACTGCAACGACTCGAATTTCCAAACGTGGAACCCGTATAAACATCCGGGCGCCGGCGGGAATAATTTCGCGGCGGACGATTGCTATATCCTGGCGCTCGACGCGGAGGCGATCGTAAATCCTAAAGTATCAACGCCCGGCGACACGCAGGACGAATGGAAAAGCGAAAACGCGACAAATTTCCAAATATCCGTTATTCAATCGGCTCTATTGCGCGCCTGCGCGCTACCAGAAGGGCCTGAAACCGGCAACTACTGTGCCTCGCTAGGCGACTTCTTAAGATATCGCGATATTCAATTAGCCGCCGCTGTCTACAAATATGCCCCGAACTGCCACGACACCTACCGCGGGCCCACCGGGCCTGCCGATAGGGATGTACAGATATTTCATTCCGCTGATTGTGTCCTCGGGTTAGCATCCCTCTACCAAGCGCGGGGTGACGCCTTGGATGCAAATAACATCTACGCGAGGGTATGCGTCATCCCTACCGCTGTTACGGCGGATGGCGATGTCATCCTTGACCGCTGCGCTTCTCACATCGGCGAGCGTGATTCTCGGATT
>JASHPG010000234.1 GCA_030038275.1 Candidatus Acidiferrales bacterium
TGCGTTCCCCACCGCCAGCGCCGCGACTACGTGAAAACAATCGGCGGCGTCTTCGGCCAGCGCACTCAGCTCTGGTGGGACATCGCCGTAATCGAGTCCTTCAAGCTGCTGCGCCGCATTTACGACGTCTCGCAACGCGATTTCGACGAGCGCATGGAGCGCTTCAACGAAGTCCTCAATATTCGCGACTATTTGTACACGCCTGTCCGCAAGCTTTCGCTCGGCGAACGCATGCGCTGCGACCTCGCCGCCGCCCTGCTCCACAATCCCCCGCTGCTCTTTCTCGACGAGCCTACTATCGGTCTCGACGTTGTCGCCAAAGACCGCATCCGCCGCTTTCTCCACGCCGTCAATCGCGATTTCCGGACCACCATCCTGCTCACCACTCACGATCTTGACGATATCGAGGAGCTTTGCCGCCGTATCATGATCATCGACCACGGCCGCGTTCTCTACGATGGCCCGCTCGACCGCCTGAAGGAACAGTTGCTCCGCACCAAGCAAGTTAAATTCGCTCTGAAGGATATCGCCCACGCCGCCTCGGTCGCCGGTTTCGATCGCGACGGCCTCGAACTCGAACGCGTCGATGAAATGACCTTCCGCATCCGCTTCGACCGACGCCGCATCGCCTGCGCCGATCTAATTCGCCAGATTCTCTCCGCCGTGGATGTTCGCGACCTGCTCATCGAAGACGAGCCCATCGAGGAAATCATCAAGCGCATCTACGCCGGCGAAGCCTCCCTCGAACCCGCCACAAAGTAAACTTCCGCGTAAGCAACCGTCATGTGGAGCGCGGCGGCTTGCCGCCGCTTTGGAGCAATGGCAGAATGTCAGAGGAATTCTGATACACAAGCCCGGCCTCACTCCGGGAGCACGAATGGGGCGGCCAGTTCTTCCTGGGACTCAGATCCGACATGCTAAAAAAGAAAAGAAAATCGCCAAATCCTATCAATTACCTGCGCGATTTTCCTATGTGGCTGCTTAACGATGTCCCGGAAAAGCAACCCAAGTACACGTATCGATCTCTCCTGGTAATCTTTCCGCTGGCGACGCTTTCAATTGGCTTCTTTGTGTGGGCTGTAGTTAAGCTGCCTCTCTGGATTGCTTTACCCGCGGGCATTGTTGTGATCGCGTTCGCTTTTATCCTGACCTTCCGTATCGTCAACCGGATTATCCCGGACCATCTTCCAAAGGATGAAGGTTCCTAACGCAGCAGATGCGGACGAAGGGCGTTCCGCGAGCGGCGCGCTGCCTGGCAAAGAAAACTTCCAATGTAAGCAACCGTCATGTGGAGCGCGGCGGCTTGCCGCTTTGGAGTGGGCAGCTTGCATGGTGTGGTAGCTTGGATTCGTGCGAATTAGCGCTTTGCTTGGTTCTTGCCAAAGGCTCCGTGAATGGGCGCGCTGATCGACGCGCTCGCCCCCTACGCCGAATTTAGCCGCGTCGGCTTCGTCAATATCCTCGCCTTCCGCCTGCGCTACTTCACCGGCATCATCACGTATTCGCTCAACGTCACCATCTACTACTTCATCTGGAGCGCCGTCTATCACAACGGCCAATCCATCGCCGGATACAACATGGCGCAGATGATCACTTACATCAGCGTGGGCTGGATCATCCGCTCGTTCTATACCAACACCATCGACCAGGAAATGGCCTACGAAGTGATCGACGGCAAAATCGCCATGGACCTGATCAAACCCGTGTCCGTCCCGTGGATGTGGATTTCGCGTGCCATGGGCGAGTCAGCGTTTCGCCTCGGCCTTCTGACGCTTCCGGTCGCGCTCGTCATCACCTTTATTTTCCCGATGCAGGCACCGGCCTCGCGCTGGGATTTCGGCATGTTTCTAATCTCCACCCTCGGCAGCTTTTTTCTGATGGCAGCTATCGGGTTCCTGATCGGTACTTGCGCCATTCCGCTGAAATCGATCCTCGCGCTCGTTCGCGCGAAGCAATGGCTGATCGAGCTGCTCTCGGGGCTGCTTCTTCCCATGTCGTTTTTCCCGAAACCGATTGCCGTCGCCATGAACTGGCTGCCATTCGAGCACATCGCTTACACGCCGCTGCAAATCTATCTCGGGAAAATGGGCCACACCGACGTGCTGCGTGCGCTCGCCGCCGAATGGTTTTGGGTCGTCGCGCTGCTGGCTCTGGCGCACTGGTGGTGGAATCATTCCCTCCGCCGCCTTAGCATCCAGGGGGGATGACATCCGATGAGGATTGTCAGCCTGAAGGAGCAACGCGACTGAAGGATATCTCTTAAATAGTCGGAGGTTGATTGACGATAATGTCCGCCCCTAGTCCCATCTCGACCGAGCGACAGACCTCCCGTCCCGCACGAATCGCGCACACGTTCACACGTTACTTCGGCCTGCTCTACGACTACTTCGTTCAGTACGCCAAAGTGCAGATGGGCTATCGCGGCGACTTCATCGTCAGCCTCATCACCGCCTTCGCCGCCACCATATTTGGTCTGCTCTTCGTCATCATTCTCTTTCAACGAGCGCCGAAACTCGCCGGCTGGAACTTCGCTGAGGAGCTTTTTCTCTATGGCTTCTCGCTGATTCCCTACGGAGTCTTCAACATCGTCGCCTCAAACCTCTACAATTTCGGCAACGACTACATCATCGAAGGAAAATTCGACCGCATTCTTTTGCGGCCGATTTCGTCGCTGTTCCAAATTCTGTTCGAGACGTTCCGCCTGGAAGCGGTGCAAGGAATCGCCACCGGAATCTTCTGCATGTGGTGGGCGTCGCATCGCCTGCACGTTGTTTGGCCGCTCGGCAAGATCGCCATGCTGTTCTTCTTCGAAGTCTGCGCCAGCGTGATCTACGTCGCGGTATTTCTGATGCTCACCTGTGTCTCATTCTGGTTCGAGGACCGCGTCGGCATCCATCCGCCGGTTTGGAACGTAATCAACTTCGGCCGATACCCTCTGTCGATCTACAACGGCGCTGTGCAATTCGTGCTCTGCTGGATTATTCCGTTCGGCCTCGCGTCGTTTTATCCGAGCGTCCGCATGCTCGGACGCGCTGTGGCGCCCGAATATGCGCCGTTCGTTCCGGTGGTCGCCGCTGGATTCCTGTTCCTTGCAATTTCATTGTGGAA
>JASHPG010000235.1 GCA_030038275.1 Candidatus Acidiferrales bacterium
ACGCGATGCTGCTCGACCCGACGACGGGGCGGGTGCTCGACTACGTCGGTGGGCGCGACGATCTGAAGGCTGGAATTATTCGCGCGATCGGACGCGCGGAGGACCGCTTCCGGGAAGACAAGCTGCGAATGGTCCGCGCCGTCCGGTTTGCCGCGCGCTTTGGATACGCAATTGAAGCGGAGACGTTTGCCTCAATCGCGAAACTGGCGCAGGAGATTCATCAGGTTTCGCCGGAGCGCTTGCGCGACGAGATGACGAAGCTGCTTACGGAGGGTTCGGCGCGCCGGGCGTTTGAGTTGCTGGACGAGACCCGCCTTCTTCCGGAACTTTTGCCCGAGGTGGCGCGAATGAAGGGCGTGGAGCAGCCGCCGCAATACCATCCCGAAGGCGATGTCTGGGTGCATACGCTGCGGATGATCGAAAATTTGCCTGCTGGCTGCTCACCGACACTTGCTTGGGGTGTGCTGCTGCACGACGTGGGAAAGCCACCGACGTTTACGCTGCCTTCTGGGCCGGACGGCAGGATACGGTTTGACGAGCACGCGGAGGTTGGCACCCGCATCGCTGAGGACATCTGCCGTCGATACCGCTTTTCAAATGAAGAGACTTCGCAGATTGCCGCGTTGGTGGCCAATCACATGCGGTTCAAAGACGTCTTGCAAATGCGGCCAGCCACGCTTAAAAAATTCGTGCGGCTGGAGGATTTTGCCGAGCATCTAGAGCTACACCGCTTGGATTGCACGTCGAGCCATGGGCATCTGGAGAACTACGAGTTCGTAAGGCATTTCTTAGAGGAAACGCCAGCCGAGGACGTGCGTCCCCCGCGGCTCATTTCAGGTAATGATTTGATTGCTTTGGGCTTACGGCCAGGCCCAGAGTTCAAGTTGCTTTTGGATGCGGTTGAGGAAGCACAGCTGGAGGGCGTGGTAACGACGAGGGAGGCTGCCCTGCGGCTCGTAAGAGACCGAACTCAGGGATGATCTTCAGAGCCTAACTTCTTGTATTCAAGAAGCTTACTCTGGAACGGCACTCAGCTTGATGTTTTAGAATTAGCGTTGTACACTCATATTTGTTAATAACGAGATGCGAATCTACGTAAATCCTTTTGCTGCACTTCGCATCTAAGTCTCAAGGCAGCCGATAATAAGCTGTCGGGGCTGACCTTTCCCAAATGTCCTGGGTAGGTTGGCTAAGGGGGTCAATGTGACAGCATTGAGAAACGTGCCAGAAGAGCTTCCGGTTCTTCCGGTTCGCGACACGGTTTTGTTTCCGGGCGCGGTGATGCCGCTGCCTGTGGGGCGTGAAAGTTCGCTCGCCCTGCTTGATTCGCTGGAGGGGCAGGAGAAGCTGCTCGGTGTAGTGGCGCAACTCGACCCACGCGTTGAAGCGCCAACGGGATCGGACCTGCACGGCGTTGGCACGTTGGCGAAGGTCCACAAAATGGTGCGCATGCCCAACGGGAACGTGGTCGCGTTTCTGGAGGGGCTACAGCGGATTCGCGTGCAGGAAGTAATCGGGTTGAAGCCGTTTCTGCGGGCGCGAGTGAATTCGGAGCCGGATACCGAGGACCAGCGCGACGCGGAGCTAACGGCTCTAGAGCGCAACGTTCAAGAGCTTTTTCGCGAGGTCGTGGCGCGTTCGCCGCAGCTTTCCGACGACTTGCAAACGGAGGCGATGAATATCGATTCGGCTTCGCGGCTGGCCGACTTCGTGGCGGCTACGCTGCCGTCTCTCAACACCATGGTGCGCCAGGAACTGCTTGAGACGTTTAACGTTCGCAAGCGGCTGGAAACTCTTGTTGGCGAGCTGACCAAAGAGAAGGAAGTGTTGCAGCTCCGCAACAAGATTCACGAGCAGGTGCAGGAGCAGGTGAGCCAAAGCCAGCGCGAGTTCTTGCTCCGGGAGCAGATGAAGGCGATTCAGAAGGAACTTGGAGAATCCGATGACGGCCAGTCGGAGGTCGAGGAACTGCGGAAGAAAGTGGAAGAATCGGGAATGTCCGCGGAAGCCAAGAAGGAATGTGAACGGGAGCTAAAGCGGCTTTCCAAGATGACGCCCGCCTCGGCCGAATACATGGTTTCGCGGACGTACTTGGAGTGGATGACGGCGCTGCCGTGGAGCAAGACTTCCGCTACCAGCGAACAGGAGATCGACATCGCGAAGGCACAGACCATTCTCGATGAGGATCATTACGACCTGGAAAAGGTGAAGCAGAGGCTGCTCGATTATTTGGCCGTGAAGAAAATCCAGCCGGGTATGAAAGGGCCGATCCTATGCTTCGTCGGGCCGCCCGGGGTAGGCAAAACTTCGCTTGGCCAGTCAATCGCGCGTGCGACAGGGCGGAAATTCGTGCGGATTTCGCTCGGCGGCATGCATGACGAGGCGGAGATTCGAGGTCACCGTCGCACGTACATCGGCGCGCTGCCGGGACAGATTATCCAGGGGATTCGCCGAGCCGAAACGATGGATCCAGTGCTCATGCTTGACGAGGTGGACAAACTCGGGCGGGACTTCCGAGGCGATCCGTCCGCGGCGCTGATGGAAGTGCTCGATCCGCAGCAAAACTCCACGTTCCGCGATCACTACTTGGACGTGCCATTCGACCTTTCGAAGGTGCTCTTCGTGATGACCGCGAACTGGCTCGACCCAATTCCGGAACCGTTGTGCGATCGGATGGAAATTATCGAACTGCCCGGTTATACGGAAGTCGACAAGGTTCAGATCGCCAACCGGTTCCTGATTCCGCGGCAAGCCAAGGAGCACGGCCTGAAACTCGGCGAGCAGATCGAGTTCACCGAGGAGGCTTTGCACGACCTGATTCACCACTACACGCGTGAAGCGGGCGTGCGCAACCTCGAGCGGGAAATTGCAACGCTCGTTCGCAAACAGGCGCGGCGCATGGCAGAAGGGAAGACCGATAAGCTCGTGGTCACGTCGGACGTCGTCCGCGAAGTGCTGGGCGTGCCGAAGTTCCGGCTCGAACAAGAAGTGGAAGAGCGGGTGCAGAAGCCGGGAGTTTCGGTGGGGCTGGTGTGGACGCCCGTGGGCGGCGACATCGTCTTCATCGAGGCGAGCAAGATGCGTGGCGGGAAGCAGTTCACCATGACTGGGCATCTGGGCGAGGTGATGCAGGAGTCGATGCGAGCCGCCTTGACGTGGGTTCGCGCGAATTCCGATCGCTACGGCATCGATGCCGATTTCTTTCGCAAGTACGATTTGCACATTCACGTGCCCTCGGGAGCGATTCCGAAGGATGGACCATCGGCAGGCATTGCGATGGTCACAGCGCTGGTGAGCCTGCTCACCGGCCGTCCGGTAAGGCCTCGTGTGGCGATGACGGGAGAAATCTCGCTTACCGGTGTGGTGCTGCCGATTGGGGGCGTGAAGGAGAAGGTGCTCGGCGCTAAGCGAGCCGGAATCCGCGAGGTGATTCTGCCTTCGGAGAACGAGCCGAACGTGAAGGAGGACCTGCCGGCTGACGTGCTGCAAGACGTGCAGATCCACTTCGTCCGCAGCGTGGATCAGGTGCTCGAAATTGCTCTCGGCAAGTTTGAGGAACCAGTGCGGCAGCCGAAAAGCGGCTCGCGGGGCGAAGACCGGCCGTTTACGAGTCCGCTCCACTAAACCGCAGATTTCGGAAAGCGAGTCAATTGGAAAACGGGCCCGGACTAAACATCCGGGCCTTTTCTCTTCTAGGCACGCGCGAGTGTTTCCAGTTGCGGCGCGCGGCGCAATCGCGTACAGCTTAGGTTCGATGCCGTATCGTCCTCGAGAATTGGTCGTGCGCGCGCGGGAGGCGGCGGGCCTATTGCTCGCGTCGCTAGACCGCGACGAATTGGTGGCGCGCTTTCTCGACATGTATGCCGCTGAATACCGCAGACCGGGGAGGGCGGATCATCCGTTCCTATACCGCGAACAGCTCTCCCGGATACGCCGAGAAGCGATTTTGGTCATGGTGCTCCGCATCGAGGCAGCTCTGCCGGCGCGATTGAAGGTCAGCGTGGCGGTCCGAACTCCGAAGCAGCGAAAGAAGACGAGCAAACGTAGAAAAACCGCGCGGAGCGCGGGATGGAAAACCCAGCCGGAATTGGAGCTGGCAATTCCGTTTCTCGATCTGTTTCGCGAGGAGTTTTTCGTGGCCCTCGGTCAAGCAATGCAATGGACGCAAGAGGACGCGGAGGAATTCTGGCGGGATATCGGAATTTACGAAAGTTTGAGACCCCAAGAAGTGCGCCCGCCGCGGGCGGCGAACCGGCGGCTTAATATTGCGGGGCCGTTTGTGGACCGCGTGGGTTTGCTGCTCGATCCTTCTTTGATGGAACAGGCGCGGCGCGAAGCCGCGAAATTCGAGTTGGAGCTTAACGCCGCGGCGGATCGCGTGTTGCGAACTATTTTTTCCCGCCGCCGCGCGAATTGACCGTCGATCTCGCTACGGTCGTGCTTCGAGAATAAGATTGAACGGAGTTTCCGCCGCGCGCCGGACTCGCGTGAATCCCGCCGAATGCAGAATGCTTTCCAATCGGCGCTCGCCCGCTTGTGCACCCAGCGCCAAGCCGACTTCTTGAGAGAGCGACGCCGGGGTACAAAGCATCGTCGATGCGGCATAAAACGCACGGCCGATTGGGTTCAAATTGTCTTGGAGTTTGTCGTTCGCGAACGGCTCCACGATCATCCAGGTTCCATCCGGTTCGAGCGCGTTTCGCACGTGCTTGGCTGCGCCTTCTGGGTCGCCCATGTCGTGCAAGCAATCGAAAAATGTTATGAAATCATAGCCTTTCCCCGGAAAATCCTTGGCCTTCGCGATTTCGAAAGTGACGCGGTCCGCGACGCCGGCTCGGGCGGCTGCTTCGCGCGCCAACTGGATAGACTCCGGATGGTAGTCGAATCCGCAAAAGTAGCTTTAGGGTACGCGTGGGCCATCAAAATGGTGGGAAGTTCCCAGCCCGCAGCCGATGTCTGCGACGCGCGCTCCCGCGTTCAATTTAGCTTCCACGCCCGAAAGGGCCGGAATCCATTCGGCAGTCAGGTGGGCGCGATAATTCGGGCGGAAGAAGCGCTCGGTAGCAGGATATAGGCATTCGTCGTGCTCGTGCCATCCCACTCCTTTGCCCGTACGGAATGCCTCGGTAATTTTCCCTTCGTCTTTCAGGCATGCAGAAACCACGTAGAAGGCTCCCGGCAGAAACACAGGGCTATCCTCGTCGGCCAGAGCCATGGCGTGTTCTGGCGGAAGCGTAAAGCGGTTCGTTGCTGCATCGTACTCGACAAATCCCCCGGCGGCTTAGGAGGCGAGCCATTCACGGACATAGCGCTCATGCGTTCCGGTTTTGGCCGCGAGTTCGGCGGAGTCGATCGGGCCCGCACCCGCCATGGCTTTGTAGAGTCCGAGTTTGTCGCCGATGACGATGAGCGCGGCGTTGAGAGACGCGCCCATCTCGACGATGCCCTTCATCACGAAATCATGGAGCTTTTGCTCGTTAATTGGCTGTGGGGCGGAAGTGGCCATATGGCACCTCGAAGGAAGTAAAGTAGCGGGATGGTACGCTTCGGCTGCAGGACCGTCAAGTAAGAGCAGCCCGTGCAAACCAAGCACCTCAGCCGCACCTGGGCGACCGCTTCAGCGCCCGGTTTTGTTATTCTCGGCTCGTGCTGGACCTTTTTTACATACTGATCGTTATCCAAATCGCGCTGGGGCTTTACTCGCTCTGGGACGGTTTTGCCTGGTATCAGATGGTGCGGAAGCGCCTTGGATCGCACGCGGGATTCTATGCGCCCGTGGCGGCTGTAATCTGCCCGTGCAAAGGGTCCGAACCAGGCCTCGAGGAAAACCTAGCGGCGCTTACGCACTTCGATTACGCGAACTACGAAATCTATTTTTCTCTCGCGACAAGCCTTGATCCTGCGTTGAAAGCGATCGAGAAAGTGAAAGCTGCAAGCCAGCGGCCCGTGCACATTGTGATTGCCGGGCCGCCGGAAAACTGTGGCGAAAAAGTATTCAACCTCCGGCGCGCGGTGGAGTCGCTGCCGGAGAAATTCGAGGTTTTGGTTTTTGTCGATACGGACGTGCGGCTAGGCCGCAACTGGCTTTCGAAGCTTGTGGCGCCGCTGCAGGACGCTCGCGTGGGCGCGACAACCGCCTATCGCTGGATCATTCCCAGCCGGCGGATGGGCGAGGGTGGATTCGCGAGCGCGATGGCCTCCACGTGGAACGCGGCGATTGCCACTCTATTTGGGCACTCCCGCGCGAATTTCTGCTGGGGAGGGGGCACGGCGATTCGGCGCAAGACGTTCGACGAAGCGAACGTCTTGGAATTCTGGAATGGCGCCGTGAGTGATGATTTTGCGCTCACCAATGCTCTCGAAGCGGCGGGGAAGCCAATTGTCTTCTGCCCCGAATGCATGGCCGCGACACTGCATCCCTGGACTGGTTCGGCGTTGCTGGAGTTTACGAACCGGCAAATCTTACTGACGCGAGTTTACTCGCCGAAGCGTTGGATGGGTTTGGCCTCGCATCTAGCCTATTCGATCACGATGATATATGCCGCGTTCGTGATCCTGACCAACATCGTTACCGGCGATCCATGGTTCAATTTGCTTTTGATCGCTCTGATCGTCCCGCTGCTCGCCGCGATGAAGGGGGCCATCCGTACGATCGCGGTAGGAGAAATGCTACCCGCATGGCGGGCGCAACTCAGCCAATGGAGTTGGGCTTGGCCCGCGCTGGCTCCGATCGTGCCGTTCCTCTTCTCATGGAACTTCATCTCGTCGCTGCTCAGCCGCCGGACGCGCTGGCGAGGGATACGATACGAGTTGGTCTCGCCGAGCGTCACCCGCGTCCTGAGCCGCTAGGCGCTTCCCCGGATTAACAAATCGCTTGTAACATTCTCAATGCTGCGCGCGTAGAATCTGCCAGCAAGCCGTCCCCAGCCCCTTGAATTGGAGGGCACCATGGCCAGCACGAGCACGTCACCCGTTGAAGCGCCGGAAGCCGGTCCCGGCTCAGTCGGCCGCATCTTTGGAGTGCTGTTCAGCCCCAAAGCGACATTCGAATCGATCGTCAAGCGCCCGACTTGGTTGCTGCCGATTGTGGTGGTCTGCGTGTTGTCATTGGCCGTGGTTGGAATCTTCGATAAACGCGGAGGGTGGCCCGCCTATTTTCAGCATCAGGATCAGACGACCTCGCGCTTTGAGCAGTTAACGCAACAACAGCAACAGCAGGCTCTTGCGGCACAGATCAAATACGGGCCAAAGGTAGTGTATGGGGAGGTCGTAATCGCGATACCGATCGTCATCGTGGTCGTGGCGGCAATTTTGATTGCCGTGTTCAATGGACTTTACGGCACACAGATCAAATTCAAGACGGCATTCAGCATCGTCTCGTATGCTTGGGTACCCGCCATCATCTCGGGATGCTTAGGCATCGCCGTGATGCTGCTCAAAGACCCTGCGACGGTGGACTTGCAGAACATCGTGGTTGCGAATGCGAGCGCGTTCATATCGTCCGACGCTGCCAGATGGAAAATCATGCTGTTCAGCTCGTTTGACATTTTCACTTTCTGGGAAATGTTCCTGTTGGCCATCGGCTTTGGAGTGGCAGCCCCGCGGAAATTGACGACTGCTAAAGCGCTCGGCGCGATTGTGGTCCTCTGGGTGGTCTACGTAGCCGCGAAGGTAGGGCTGGTCGCCGCGTTCTCCTGATACACTTCCGCGGATGGCATTTGGCTTCGAGGTTCTCGCCACCGATCCGAGCGGGGCTCGGCTGGGGCGGCTGACGACGCCGCACGGGATCATCGACACGCCCGCGTTCATGCCGGTGGGCACTGCCGCGACGGTGAAGGGCCAGACGCAAGAGGACTTGGAAGACCTCGGCGTCCAGATTCTGCTCTCCAACACCTATCACTTATATCTCCGTCCCGGCCATGAACTAATCCGCGAAATGGGCGGGCTGCACCGCTTCATGTCGTGGCCGCATCCGATCTTGACCGATTCCGGAGGGTTTCAAGTCTTCAGCCTCAGCGCGCTGCGAAGAATCACGGACGAAGGCGTCACGTTCCGCTCGCATATCGACGGGTCGGAACACTTTCTTTCACCCGAAAAGTCGCTGGAAATCCAGATCGCGCTTGGATCGGACATTTGCATGGTGCTGGATGAATGTATCGAGGCGCCGTCAGCGGAGGCGCATGCGCGGGAGGCAGCGCGGCGCACGCTCGAATGGGCGCAGCGCTCGCGCAACTACTTTCAGCGGCACGGCGACTCCGAGCGGCAGGCCGTCTTTGGGATCGTGCAGGGAGGAACGCATGCGGACCTGCGCCGCGAGAACGCCACAGCACTCGTCGATCTTGATCTTCCCGGCTACGCGATCGGCGGGCTTGCGGTAGGCGAATCGCACTCGGCGACCTGCGAAATGACGGAAGCGGCGGCGTCCGCGCTGCCGGCGGAAAAACCGCGCTATTTGATGGGCGTGGGCAAACCAGAGCAAATCGTGGATTACGTCGCGCTGGGGATCGACATGATGGACTGCGTCCTACCGACGCGCAGCGCGCGGCATGGATGTTTATTCACGTCGCGGGGGCGCGTCCTGATCCGCAACGCACAGTACGCGCGCGATCCGCGCCCGCTGGACGAGGATTGTGGCTGCGCCGTTTGCCGCAGATACTCTCGCGCGTATCTGCGGCATTTGTATTCCACCGGCGAATTTCTAGCGATCATCCTGAACACCCACCACAACCTCTACTTTTACCTTGACACTATGCGGAAAATTCGGGAGGCTATCCGTTTTGGGAACCTCGAAAGGTTCCGCTCTGACCTTCAGGCACGCCTCAGATAGGCCACCCAAATGGGCGCTGGGAGCGAGGCAGGTCAGCGTCTTGGGTGAAAAGGTGGACAGCCTGCTTGTCCTGGCAGGCGAACGGCGGCGAGAAAACAAAAATGTTTGGTACAATGACCGTGTTGATTCCGGGGACGCTTGTCCTCGCTCTGCAATCCTCGTCGCAAACCAGTGCCAGTGGTTTAACGTTCTTCCTCCCGATCATCGTGCTCATAGTGATCTTCTACTTCATTATGATTATGCCCGCGCAGAAGCGGCAGAAAAGAGTCGCGGAGATGCTGAAGAATCTGAAAAACGGCGACAAGGTAATTACGAACGGCGGCATCTACGGAACGATCGTGGGCCTGGAAAGCGATAGCGTGCAACTGCGCATCGCGGAACAGGTGAAGGTGAAAATCGCTCGCAGCGCGATTTCCGGGATGCAGCCGGAAGCCAAGGAGAGTTAGCGGCCCGCATGACGTCTCAGCTCAAATGGAAGTTTATCTTTATCTGTGCCGTGGTGCTGCTGTGCTTTTACGGCGTGCTCGGTCTGCCCACCTTCCCCACGTCGGTTAAGCAAGTGGCGCAAAACGTCGCGAAACGAATCACGCTGGGCCTGGATTTGAAGGGCGGAAGCCATCTCGTCCTGCAGGTCGAAGCAAATAAGGCCATCGGCCAGCGTTGCGACGAGGCGGTGGATGACCTCAGCAAGCAACTGCAGAGCAAGAATGTGCTTTCGCCGACTGGCGAGATTCGCCGGGTGGACGACACGCACATCTCGGTTCGCAATATCAACGCCGATTCATACAGCACGTTTCAGGATATCGTGAACAATCAGTTCGGCGACTGGAGCGTGGCGCCGGCGGCGGGCGCGCAAAACAGCTACGTGCTAACCATGAAGCCTTCAGCTGTCTCCGATCTTCACACGCAGGTGATGAGCCAAGCTCTTGAGACAATTACGCGCCGCATCAATGGCTTGGGATTGACGGAGCCGCAAATTGCGTTGACCGGCCCGAGCGGTCAAAACGAGATTCTCGTTCAGCTACCTGGGGAGGGCGATCCCACGCGGGCCAAATCCGTGATTCAGGCCGGTGGACAGCTTGAGCTGAGGCTTTTGGTTGACAGCCAAGCCTACCCCTCCGGACCGGCCGTGCTTGCCGCGCATAATGGCGTGCTGCCGCCGGATACGCAGATACTCCCCGGCAACCCCGAAGGCTCGTCATCTCCGGGTCAGTCGCAGGTATATTACCTTGTGACTCGCGCACCGATCGTAACCGGACAGGATCTTCGCGGCGCTGATCCGGAACCGAGCAGCGAGAATCCCGGACAGTATGAGGTGGAATTTCACTTGTCGTCGGCGGCTGCGGCGCGTTTTGGACCCTTTACCGAGGAGAATATCGGCAAGCAATTGGCCATCGTCCTCGACAACAAGGTTTACTCCGCGCCAGTCATACAGGGCCGGATCGACGACCAGGGTCAGATTACCGGCAATTTCAGCCAGCAGTCAGCGCAAGATCTGGCGCTTGTCCTGAAGGCAGGGGCTCTGCCCGCACCGATCCGATATTTGGAAGAGGCTACCGTAGGTCCATCGTTGGGAGCGGATTCGATCCGTGAGGGAGTCCGCGCTTCAGTTGGCAGCTTGATCGTGGTTATGGTCTTCTTGGTGATCTATTACCGGCTTTCCGGTGTCAATGCAGTTGTGGCCTTGATATTGAACTTGGTCATCTTGGTGGCGTTTATGGCTTGGTCCGGGTCTGTGCTGACCTTGCCGGGCATTGCCGGAGTCATATTAACTATCGGTATGGGTGTGGACTCTAACGTCCTTGTTTTTGAGCGAATTAGAGAGGAATTGCGGAACGGCAAAGCGCCCGCGCCGGCCGTCGATATTGGATTTGACAGGGCATTCTTGACAATCATCGACACTCACGTGACGACGATGGTCTCCTGCGCTTTTCTCTTTATTTTCGGTACTGGGCCCGTTCGTGGTTTCGCCGTGACCTTGGTTATCGGCTTGATCGCCAACCTGTTTACATCCATCTACGTTTCGCGAGCAATCTTTGACTACCATCTCGCGCACATGGAGCGCCAAGCGGAACTTAGCATTTAGAGGGCGCTTAGGCCCGGTAAAACCTGATCGGCACCCGGTTGGCCAGCGTTCTCTTTCGGGAACAAATCGGCTTGCGGCGGTGTCAAAAATAGGCGGATAAGACTCGGCATGGAATTCTTTCACGACGTAAACATCAACTGGATGGGCAAGACGAAGTACTTCGTCGCGCTATCCCTAATACTTCTGACGGTTGGCTGGATTTCGGTTTGGCACCACGGCGGAATGACCTACGGAATCGACTTCCGTGGTGGCACGCTTGTTTACGTCCGCTTCTCTGGCACTCCGCCGGTAGAGCGGATTCGAAAAGGACTTGCCGACGCCGGATTGAAGAACAGTTCGATCGAGACGATCAGCGATTCGGCCAGCGTGGGGTCCCGCAACGACGTAATGATCGGACTCGCGGAGACCACGAACGAAGATACGCTGGACGCGGGCAAGCAAAAGATTTTGGACGTGCTGCACAAGACGTTCGGCACCGATGCATCTGGCCGGCCTGATTTTAACGAGATAAGCACGTCGGCTCTGGCGGCGGACCTCTTGCAGAAGGATCCGCTGTCGCTTGGCGTGAACGCTGGAGATCGCTACACGCAGTTAGCGAGCGCGATCACCTCCGCGCGTGACTCCCAGCATGACGGTATCGTTACGAACTTCGACGAACTGAACAATGTGCCGGGCGTGACGCCGGCGGTGACCCGCACACTCCAGCACGATTACGCGCTTAGCAATTTTGCAATCCGAAATGCCGAAACCGTGGGACCCACCGTCGGCGCCCAACTGCGCAGCCAGGCATTTTGGGCGACCATTTACGCGTTAGCGGGGATGCTCGTCTATGTCGCATTCCGATTCGAATGGGTGTACGGGGCGGCGGCGGTGATCGCCGTATTTCACGACGTACTGATTACCCTCGGATTTTTCTCCCTATTCCATTATGAGATTTCGCTCACGGTAATTGCCGCGCTGCTTACGCTCGTCGGCTATTCGATGAACGATACGATCGTGATTTTCGACCGCGTCCGCGAGAATCTGCGGCTGATGCGGCGAGAATCGTTTCCGGAAATCATCAATAAGTCGATCAATCAGACTCTCTCCCGCACGATCCTGACGAGCGGCTTGACGTTTCTGACGGTCTTGGTTTTGTACCTCCTGGGAGGAGAGGTGCTGCGCGCATTCTCCTTTGCCATGGTGGTTGGAGTTGTGGTAGGAACGTACTCCAGTTTTGGCATCGCGGCCCCGATTGTGGTGGCCTGGGACAAGTTTAGCGGGGGGAAGGGAGTGGCGGTTCGCGCCGGATCCGCAGCCGGAAAGCGCGTGCCCGCCGCCGCAAGGAGGTAGGCTATGTTCGATCAAATGGTCGTTTCCAGCGCCCACGGAAACAGAACGCACAAGTCGTGGAGCGTGACGCTCGCGGCTATCCTGCAGGTTGTCGTGGTGGGTGTCTTGGTTTTGATCCCGTTGATCTACACGGAGGCATTGCCAAAGGCGATGTTGAGCACATTCTTAGTGGCCCCGCCGCCGCCACCACCCCCGCCGCCGCCACCGCCGAAGACAGAGGTCATTAAGAGGGTGATCGTCCAGGCGCCGCAAAAGATGGTCGCGCCTACCGTCATTCCGAAGAAAATCGAGATCGTAAAAGATCAGGCTCCAGACATTGGAGCGGAAGGCGGCACGGGAGT
>JASHPG010000236.1 GCA_030038275.1 Candidatus Acidiferrales bacterium
GACGGTCCATGAGCACCACATCCGTTTTGGAATGGGAACGCGATCTAACCACCGGTGAACGCGAATTGCTCCGCGAGCTTTTGGCCGCCATTCGTCACATCCGGTACGGTTCTGTGGTGATAACGATCCACGACGGCCGCATCGTCGAGGTGAACAAAACCGAGCGCATTCGAAAGAATTCTGGCTGAACCCAAACACAAACAGCCCGACCCGCCATGCGGGAGGAAGAAATTAGGAGTGCCGGCCAACCGACCAGACCACTGGAGGCTTGAAGCCAACTATCTTAGGAGACTTCAATGTCAACAAACGTACCGTACCGGTCAAACCGAATTGTTCTAACTGTTGTTCTCTCTCTTGCATTCGCAGTTCCAGTGTTGGCTGCCCCGCACGGCGATGGGGCGACCGGCACGGCTGGAAATGCGGCAGCTTCCCGAACGGTCGGTGCCTCGACCGCCTCGAATTCGGGTAATCCTGCAACAGCCGCTGATTCGCCGACGGCTCTGCGCTCCGAACTGGAGCAGCTCAAGACTGCTCTGCAATCCGAAATGCAGCAGTTCGCTGCTCATAGTAAGGAACTCGATTCCGAAAGGACTGAGCTGAGCCAACAACTGCAACAGATCGCCGCACTCGAAGCGAAATTGGGCATTGCGCCGGACGGCAGCGCACCGGCGGAGCTGTCAACTACCGGCGCGCCCGTTAACAGCCTTAGCGGATCTGCCGCGCAACCTAGCTCACAGAATCAGACCCCAATCAATATTGTGTCGCCGGAAAACCCGCTCTCCATCAAGATCGGCGGCGCCGAGTTTACGCCCGGAGGCTACCTGGATTTGACCGGTATCTTTCGGAGCGCCGATGTTGGCAGCGGACTTGGCACGAACTTCACTACGCTTCCTTATAACAACTCGCTTCCCCTGGGACGGGAATCCGAATTCCGGTTCAGCGGACAGGGTTCGCGCCTTTCGTTAAGAGTCGATGCCAGCCCCACAAAATCAACCGACGTCTCGGGATACATCGAAAGCGATTTCAACGGGTACGAACCCGCGAACTCAAACATCAGCACAAAAAGCGATAGCTTTCGCTTGCGGCTCGCCTTTGTGCAGTTGCGTCATCAAAAGTGGGAACTCTTAGCCGGCCAGACTTGGTCGTTCTTGACGCCCACAAGAGAAGGACTATCGCCCTTTCCAGACAATATTTTTACAGCTCTTCGTCTGGATACAAGCTACTTGGCCGGCTTGGTCTATGGCCGTCAACCCGAAGTTCGCCTCATATATCACGCAACAAACTGGTGGTCTTTCGGCGTTGCCTTGGCGAACCCACAGCAGTTCGTGCCGAGCTCGGTCGTTTTTCCGACTGACGGCAGCACAAACTTCTTCAGCCAGCAATTCGACAACGGCAGCAGCAGCACCAGCGCGGCGAGTGCGACCATCAATCCGACGGTGCCGAACGTGCACCCCGATATCGTCGTCAAGACCGCCTTCGATTGGAAACTTGGCGGGAAACTATTTCACGTCGATGCCGATGGCGTCGTCCGAACCTTCCGTGTCTTTAACAACCTTGAAACGCCCGAAACGACTAACAAAATTACAGGAGGCGGTGGCGGCATCAACGCAAATTTCGAAGTGCTTAAAAATTTTCACCTGATCGAGACTTCGTTCTACGGCGATGGCGTTGGCCGCTACATCGGTGGCCTTGGTCCTGATGTCGTGGTTCGGCCTGATGGAGATCTGTCGGCAGTACGGGCTGCATCTGGTGTCGGCGGATTTGAATGGCAAGCCACGCCACACTTCTTGGTAGATAGCTACTACAGCGGCGCATATTTCTGGCGCAATTACGCTTTAACTACCTCTGCGCTGGGCGCCGCTTGCGGCGCTACCGGGACGTACTGCGTTGGCTTCGGCTTCCCCGGGTCGGCGAATACCAACAATCGGGATTACCAGGAAGCATCCGTCGGGTTTATACCGACAATCTGGTCGAGCCGAAATTACGGAAAACTGGAGTTCATTTCTCAGTTTTCTTACGTGGTTCGTACTCCTTGGTATGTTGCGCCCGGCAGCCCAAAGAATGCCCATGTGTTCATCAGCTACGTCGACTTGCGGTACATCTTGCCTTAGCTGGTTTACAGCGGGAAAAAGAGGAGTTACGGACTGGAGGGAGAAGATTTCCATGGCTCAACGTACGCGAAAAGAAAAATTCGTAGCTAGGCTAATCTCAAGACGGAAGGCTCTGCTCGCTATTGCCGGTTCGGTGGCTGCATTTGCCACGCGAACCGGCGCGGCGAGCCGCGTTTCGATTCTAAACGTCTCTTACGATCCCACGCGCGAGTTATACCAAGGCTATAACGTAGCTTTTGGAAAATATTGGAAGTCAAAAACCGGACAAGACGTCACGGTCGAGCAGTCGCACAACGGCTCGGGCGCTCAGGCCCGCGCGGTGATCGACGGCCTGCCCGCCGACGTTGTGACTCTCGCCCTGGCCTACGACATCGACGCTATCGCCGATAAGGCCAAACTCCTCCCAGAGAACTGGCAGTCGCGTCTTCCCGAGAACAGCACGCCCTACACGTCCACTATCGTTCTGCTCGTTCGATCTGGAAATCCGAAGGGCATAAAGGATTGGGACGACCTCGTGAGACCCGGAGTGTCCGTCATCACGCCGAATCCGAAGACTTCGGGCGGAGCGCGGTGGAATTTCTTGGGAGCGTGGGCCTATGCGCTCGGCCGTTCGGGAGGCAGCAAGCAGCACGCACAGGAATTCGTCGCCCGCCTCTACAAGAATGTGCCCGTTCTTGATTCCGGCGCGCGCGGTTCCACGAATACGTTTGTTGAACGCGGCCTGGGTGACGTCCTAATCGCCTGGGAGAACGAAGCCCTCCTCGTCACGCACAATCTCGGTCGAGGAAAATTTCAAATCGTTGTGCCGTCCATAAGCATTCTGGCTGAACCGCCCGTAACGTGGGTGGACAAAAACGTCGACCGCAAGGGCGCGAAAGCGGTCGCCGAGGAATATCTCAAATATCTGTATTCGCAGGAAGGACAGGAGATTTGCGCCCAGCATTTTTACCGTCCGCGGCTTCAATCGGTTGCGGCTAAATATGCGTGGCAGTTTCCCGAGGTGAAGCTCGTAACGGTGGACAAGCAGTTCGGCGGATGGCGCAGCGCACAGCAAACCTTTTTCGCGGATGGCGGTGTATTCGACGAGATTTATAGACCCGGTTAACCTTATGCCTCTGGTTTTGAAGCGCCGCAGCGTCATACCCGGATTCGGATTGGCGTTCGGATTTACGGTGTTATACCTGTCTCTGCTCGTGCTGATTCCGCTGGCGGCAGCCTTTCTGAAGGCTTCCGCGCTTAGCTGGCACGAGTTTTGGCAATTGGTCCTCTCACCCCGGGCGATGGCATCTTATCGGCTGAGCTTTGGCGGCTCGCTGGTCGGCGCCATCGCAAACTTATTCTTCGGTGTGCTCGCCGCCTGGGTCTTGGTTCGCTACGATTTTCCGGGGAAGGGGATTCTTGATTCGCTCGTCGACTTGCCCTTCGCGCTCCCGACCGCCGTCGCTGGCATTTCGCTCGCCACACTCTACTCGCCGAATGGCTGGCTCGGTCGTCTGCTCGCGACTCTCGGAGTCCACATCGCGTATACGCGCATGGGCGTAATCGTTGCCTTGACCTTCATAGGTCTTCCGTTCGTGGTGCGCACAGTCCAACCCGTCTTGCAGGATCTCGATCGCGAATTCGAGGAAGCCGCCGCCAGCCTTGGAGCGAATCGCTGGCAGACGTTCACGCGCGTGCTTCTACCCTCCATTTTCCCCGCTGCGCTCACTGGATTTGGCCTCGCATTCGCGCGTGCGGTGGGCGAGTACGGCTCCGTGATTTTTATTGCCGGCAATATGCCTATGCGCACGGAGATCACTCCGCTGCTGATCGTTATTAAACTGCAGGAATACGACTACTCCGGGGCCACGGCGATTGCCATCTTCATGCTGATGATTTCTTTCGCCATGTTGCTGGGGATCAATCTTCTGCAAACGTGGAGCGGCCGACAAGGCCGCGCGGAATCGGCGCGCGGCGAGCCATCGCGCCCATTTGAATCCCTGTATGTCGCTGAAGGAGGCCAATAGGCCCGCGAATTTCTCGGGCACTCTCGGCTCTTATTATGGCTACATCGCTCACATGGACCGGCTCAAAAAGTTCCGGCCCTTCGTTCGCGGCGTCCGGCGCGCTTACAGAATCGGCGTCGCTGCGATGGATTCTCATCGGCACTGCGTTGGTGTTTCTCAGCGTCTTTCTATTTCTTCCGCTTGCCGTGGTCTTCAGCTCCGCTTTGGAGCGGGGTATCGGCGCGTATCTTGCCGGCATACGCGATCCAGACGCGCTCTCCGCCATCCGGCTAACACTGCTTGCCGCCGGGATCGCGGTACCGTTAAACATGGTTTTCGGAGTGGCGGCCGCTTGGGCGCTCGGCAAATTCGATTTTATCGGCAAAAGTATCCTGATCAGCCTGATCGATTTGCCGTTCTCCGTTTCTCCGGTCGTCTCTGGCTTCATCTATGTGCTGATGTTCGGCTTGCAAGGGCTTCTTGGACCGTGGCTGATCGATCATGGAATCCGCATCATCTTTGCGGTTCCGGGAATCATTCTGGCCACCATTTTCGTCACATTTCCGTTCGTCGCTCGCGAATTGCTGCCGACCGTACAAGCGCAGGGCAACGACGAAGAAGAAGCAGCCGTATCGCTGGGGGCCAGCGGGTGGCAGACCTTCTGGCATGTCACCTTGCCCAACGCGAGATGGGCCCTTATTTACGGCGTCATCTTGTGCAACGCGCGTGCCATGGGCGAATTTGGCGCCGTATCGGTCGTTTCCGGCCATATCCGCGGCCTGACCAATACAATGCCGTTACACATTGAAGTCGTTTACGACGATTACCAATTTGTTGCCGCATTTGCCGTTGCATCGCTTCTGGCTCTGTTGGGGCTCGTCACTCTCGCGGTGAAAAGCCTTATCGAATGGCAAGCGCGTCGCGCGGCGCAAATCGCGCAAGCCGGTGGAGGAGAGCCATGAGCATTTCCGTTCGCGGAGTCTCAAAAAAATTTGGCTCCTTCTCGGCGCTCGACCGGATCGATCTGGAGATTCCCGCCGGCGAACTCGTGGCGCTGCTTGGCCCGTCCGGCTCCGGCAAAACCACGCTGCTGCGCATAATAGCGGGCTTGGAGTTCGCCGATTCAGGCGCGGTCGAGTTCGAAGGCCAGGACATTTCCTCTCGCAGCGCGCGCGACCGGCGCGTCGGATTTGTTTTTCAACATTTCGCCTTGTTTCGCTACATGACTGTCTTCGAAAATATTGCGTTCGGCCTGCGCGTGCGTCCCCGGCGCATCCGCCCCTCGCGCGAAGAGATTCGCGCCAAAGTGCACGAACTGCTGCGGCTCATTCAGCTCGAAAATCAGGCGCAGCGGTATCCATCCCAATTGTCCGGGGGGCAGCGGCAGCGTGTCGCCCTCGCTCGCGCCCTGGCGGTTGAGCCCAGCGTGCTCCTTCTTGATGAGCCCTTTGGCGCGCTTGACGCCAAGGTTCGCCTCGAACTTCGCCGTTGGCTTCGCGACTTGCACGACAAAGTGCAAATCACCAGTGTGTTTGTCACGCACGATCAAGACGAAGCCCTCGAAGTCGCTGACCGCGTCGCCGTCATGAACGAGGGCCGCATCGAGCAGTTCGGCACGCCAGCCGACGTTTACCACAGCCCCGCGACTTCCTTCGTTTACAATTTTCTTGGCAACGTGAATTTGTTCCGAGGACGCGTGGAGAATGGCGCCACGTTCATTCACTCCTCGCCCACCGGAAGCATCATTTTCGTGCGGCCGCACTTCCTCGACGTGAGCCGGCAACCGAATGGCTCGTCACACTTTCGCGCCGTCACGAAACACATCCACACCGCCGGCCCGCTAGTGAAGATCGAAGCTGTAACCGAATGGGGCGCGCCAGTTCATATTGAAATGTCGCAGGAACGGTTCGGTGCTTTAGGGCTTGTGCCTGATGAAACGGTATTCGTCACTCCGAAGGAATCAGCTGTATTCAGGGCGGATTCTCATCCGGCTGCGGCGGACAAGTCCTGATTAACCGGAGTGTCGTGCCGTTCTCCACGGAGAGAAAAGTTACTCGAATATGATTTTCAGGAACGGATTACCGGCTAACCTTGGCCATTCTTTTCCGAATCGCGCTCGCCGTCCGGTGATGCGCCGTTCTGATGTGCTGCCCGCCAAATCGCGCTCTTCAGGTTGATGCTTCGCTTGGTCACGTATGCGTGTTCGAACATCAGCGCCGCCGCGCGCTGGCCTTCGCCGTTCTCCAGCGCCTGCACGATCGAATGGTGCTGCCGGTGTGAGAACCACAGCATGTCGTACATCCGCTTCAGGTCAACTCGGTCGAACGCAATCGCGTGCGCCGCGGCGAACGGAACGCGATCGTTCCGCTCCAGCGCGTCCGCGATCACTTTGCTGCCCGATCCTTGCACGATGATCGCGTGGAACTGCTTGTTCATATCGCCGTAGCGTTCTTCGTCGGACTCGACCAGTTGGCGCTTGGCGAAAATGTCGTCGCCTTCACGCAAGCATTCGTAGAGCGCCTGCATTACGCGCCGCGCCGCTCCTTGCTCTGCCAGGATGCGCGCCGCGAGTCCCTCCAGCACGCCACGTACGTCGATCGCGTCCATGATTTCCTGCGGTGTGAACTCGCGCACCACGAAACCGCGCGTGTCCAGTTGCGTGAGCATCCCTTCCTGCGCCAGGATCGGCAGCGCCTCGCGCACAGGAGTCCTCGAAACGCCCAGTGCCGAAGCCAGTTCCACCTCCCGTACCCGCTGCCCCGGAGCGAGCTGCCCGTGCAGGATCATCTCTCGGAGGCGTACGATTACTCGCGAATTTTTACCGGCCATGGCTCACTCACGCTGAGGATTGACAAGCGTTTGCGCGTTTTCTGTGTAATGCGGCAACTCATCGAATTTCCGCCCCCAGTTATGCGGATGTTATCAACTCTGCCAGTCCCAAGCAAATGCGCGCGTTCTGAAGTCGCGCTGCGGCTGAGGCGCGCAATGTATGCAACTTTCGCTTGACACTTCTTTCGCCCGCGTATTAACTAACGCGCTGCGACTCGTCTGGCCGGCATCGAAAATCAGCGGACGGCTGGCGCGCGCGCCACTTTGCGCGCGCCTTTTGCGAGTCGTTGCAATCGTCGAGGAGAACGCCATGAATTATCCCGCAACCGGATATCATCACATCACCGCTTGCGCCGGTGGCGCGCAGGAAGATGTTGATTTCTTCACCTCTGTTGTCGGTCAGCGCCTGGTGAAACAGACCATCCTGATGGATGGCAGCTTCCCGCACTACCACCTTTATTACGCGAACGCCAAGGCCGAACCCGGTTCGGTGATGACTACTTTCCCCTACAGCCGCATTCAGGGGCGTCCCGGCTCTGGCCAAATTCAGGCTACGGCCTATTCCGTTTCCAAGGACAGCCTTCCTTTCTGGCAGGGCCATTTCAAGCGCCACAAAATCGAGCACAGCCCAATCGAAGAGCGCTTCGGCCAAAAATTCATCCGTTTCAAGCATCCCGCCGGCCTTTATTTCGAAATGATCGAGGACAAAGACGACGACCGCCAGCCCTGGAGCACCGACGAGATCAATCAGTCCGAAGGCGTCCGCGGTTTCCACGGCGCGGTTCTTTCCGTCCGTGATATTCCCGAGCAGGAACGCTTCCTAGTCGAGGCTCTCGGCTTCAAGAAGACTGGGGTCGACGGCAAGTACCACCGCTTCGAAATCGCCGGAGGCGGTGCGAACAAGACTCTCACGCTTCTCCACGAGCCCGATCGAGCTCCCGGCAGTTGGACGTTTGGTGCCGGAACCGTGCATCATCTGGCGCTCTGGGTCGCCGACGACGAGGCTATGGCCGCGCAGAAAGCCATCTACGAAGAGATCGGCTATACCGACGCTTCCGAAATCAAGGACCGCTACTACTTCCATTCGATGTACGTCCGCTCGCCCGGAGGCATTCTCGTCGAGTGCTGCTGCAACGCCAACGGCGGCTTCGAGCGCGACGAGACTTTCGATCGGCTCGGCTCGCAGTTGCATTTGCCGCCGTGGTTTGAAGACCGCCGCCAGGAGATTCTCGCAACCCTTGAGCCCATCAAGGCGCCCGCAATCGCCACCGCCCGCGCCTGATCCGCGCGCTGCATTTTGGCGTTTGTCTGCGAGCGCTTCGGCCAATGCGTCGGCGCTACGCGGATCGGTTTGTGTAGCGGTGTTCTTCCGGCGAGTGCCATTAGGCGCTCTGTCGGCGCGGGTGATAACTGAGCCACACTTTTCGCGCGTTCTTGCATCTCAATCGCTTTTAACGAACGGAGCCGAATCCGAATCTCATGAAACGCAGCGAACATCGCATTCTTACCACGCACGTTGGCAGCATCGTCCGCCCTCCGCGCCTCCGCGAGTTGGCCGGAATGTCCCTGACGTCCCCTTCGCCTGAAAACAAAAAGGAATTCGAGGATTCTCTGGCCGCGTCCGTCGACGAAGTCGTCAGGCTACAAGCCAAGGCCGACATCGACATCGTTAACGACGGAGAATTCGGCAAATCCAGTTGGTCGAATTACATCCTCGAACGCATCTCCGGTTTCGAGGCTCGCCCCGATTTGAAAACGCCCTTCGTCTGGCTCGGGCGCGACCTCCATCGCTTTCCCGACGTGATGGAAGCTGAGTTTCCCTGGGGACTCGCCGGCGTGCCCGCTGACGTTTGCGTCGGCCCCATCAAATACAGCAATCCTGCGCCTATGCAGCGCGATATCCGCAACTTGAAAGCCGCTCTGCGCGCCGTTAACGTCGAAGAAGCGTTTCTTCCCGTTGTCGCGCCCGCCAGCGCCATTTGGAACGGCGTCAACGAGCATTACACCACCGAAAAGGAATACATCTACGCCATCGCCGATGCGCTCCGCGAGGATTATCGCGCGATCGTTGACGCGGGCTTCGTCGTTCAGGTGGACGACGCCGTCCTCGCCAACATGTACGACCATCTCGTCCAGCAAAGCCCGGAAAATTACCGCAAATGGGCCGGCTTGCGCATCGAGGCGCTCAATCACGCGCTGCAAGGCATTCCCGAGGACCGCGTCCGCTATCACGTCTGCTTTGGCAGTTGGCACGTGCCGCATCTTGCCGACGCGCCGCTTGAGGAAATTCTCGGCTTCATCCTCAGCGTTCGCGCCGGTGCCTATTCCATCGAAGCCGCCAACCCGCGCCACGAGCACGAATGGCGCGTTTGGGAATCGACCAAGTTGCCTAACGGCAAGATTCTGATTCCCGGCGTCGTCACGCACCACACCATCACCGTCGAGCATCCGCGCCTCGTGGCTGACCGCATCATCCGCTTCGCGCGCTTGCTCGGCCGTGAAAACGTCATCGCCGGTACCGATTGCGGATTCGCGCAGGCGTCCTTCGTCGTTCGCCAGCAACCGTCCGTCATGTGGGCCAAATTCGAGACGCTCGCCGAAGGCGCCCGCATCGCTTCGGCTGAGCTCTGGCCGAGGAAAACGAAAGCCAGTGCCCGCGGCAACGGCGCTAAGGCCGCGCCGCAATCGAAGCGCTTGAAATCGGCTAAGCACGCCAAAGCGGCCGCCGGGCGCAAGTCCACAAAACCCGCCCGCCGCCGCTAGCTGGCACACACCCGCGGCGCGCGGTGCGCCTCGCTCACCCATCGGCGCCCGCTCGCTCAAAAACTTCATTCTCTGCTAGTGCACGTTTTCGATCATGCCGATGTTGGCGGTAAGGATCGCAAGGTGGTCAGCGACGAGATAGCGTCCATCGGGAGATACAGTCAAATGGTCCTGAGGGTTCAGGCTCGGATCGACAAAATAGTCATGGCTCATGCGTAACATCGCAGAAAGACGCGTCAGGCCCTGACCATCCCATCGAACCTTCCAAATGACTCCGTTCAAATCCGGCTTGCCTTCGACGACGTATATCTCGTCATTTGGCCCTACGGCATACGACTCGACCCATCCGCGGAACACCTGGCGAGGCGGATTTTTGAAATTCTCGACCCAGAGCCCCGCGACTGGGTCATCTTCACTGCTGGCATGGACCACATACGCGATTGAGCGGCCATCGGGAGACCAGCGTAAGGGCTCGGCCGAATCGCTCGGATGGCTGGTGGCATGTGTTTCCGCCGAACGGTTGCGCGGATCGAAGGCTTCCACCTGACCCGTGGCGTTGCGGAAGAGCAGCCGGCCGTCTAGCGCGACGTCAACGAAGATATCCGAGTTTTCCTTGACGATGGTCTTGGGCGCTCCCCCAGACAAAGGTATGATTCTGATCGCCTCGCCGTTGTCCACGTTGCCCTCCGACCAATAGATGACGTGCTTGCTGTCCGAACTCCAGCGGGGGAAGACGTTGCTCCAGTTGTCATGAACAAGCTGAACGGCGTTGGAGCCATCGGCGTCCGAGACCCAGATGTTCTCGTTCTCAGTGCCTTTTAAGTTCGAAAAATAGGCTAGATGCCTGCCGTCGGGAGAGTAGGCAGGCGCGAGCTGATTGCGGCCTGGGTCAGCTCCAAGAGGTTTCCAACCTTGCTCGTCCGGTTTAGCCATAAGGTCCAACCGGGCGAGATAATTGCTTTCGCGCCACGTGGAGAACACAATCCGGTTGCCGTCGGGAGAAACATCGAGTTGCGCGTCGTCTCCTTGGCCCTCGGTAATCTGCCGCGGTTCGCCGCCCTCGGCAGGAATTTCCCAGACGTTGATCGTACCGCCGCGGCTGGAGGCAAAGTAGATCGAACGTCCGCCGGGCGACCAGACCGGCGATAGCGTCAGCGCACCGTAGTTTGCCAAAGAGCGGATTTTCCCCGAGGACACGTCGAGCACTTGCAATTCCGCATATGGGCCGTTGAAGCGCACCAGAAAAGCAATACGGTGGCCATCGGGCGAGAAGCGCGGCTCCGCGACACGGCCAGTATCCCCCAGATCAGATCCCGTGAGTCTTCGGCCATTTTCGCCGTAAATGCCCGAAGCCCAAAGAGTGCCATCGGTGACGTTGACGTAAGCGAGCGACTTGCCGTCTGGCGACCACGCCGGGTCGGTGGCATTCAAAATCACGCGCCGTGGCGTTCCGCCAAGCGCCGGAACTTCCCAGATGTCCCACAGCCCTGAATCGTTCAGTTGCGCATACGCGATGGTCGCGCCGTCGGGCGACCAGGCAGGGCGGGATTTGAAATTAGCATCGTGCGTGATCTCGACGAGACTTCCGCCGCTGAGCAGGCCGACGTAGATGTTGTAGTGGCCATCGCGGTCGGAGACAAACGCGACGGATCGTCCATCCGGTGAAACCGCTGGCTGCGCCTGCACTCCCGCGAAACTGGTGACCGCGCTGAAACGCATCGAAAGTTGCGGCCTGGGAGCGTTGAATTTCCAGATGGCGGCGGCGATCAGCGCGATTGCTAATACGCCGGCTGCCCACCACCATCGGCGCGGCGGAGCTGATGCCGCACCTGCTTCGGCCACCGAGTGCGGTGCGATCACTTCGAGCGCTGCCCGCACCTCCGACGCTCGCTGGTACCGCTGTTCACGCTCCTTGGCCAGGCACCGCTGCATCACCGACTGCAATCCAGAGGGCACGCGCGACGGTAGCGCCGGTGGCGTCTCCCGCAAGATCGCCGAGCTTAACTCGTACGCCGTTTTGCCCTTGAACGGTGGGGCCCCCGCCGCCATCTCGTACATTATCGCGCCCAGCGCCCAGACATCCGCTCGCGCGTCCGCTTCCTCCCCGCGCAGCGTCTCCGGTGCCATGTAGGGCAGAGTGCCTACGATCGCGCCGATTTCCGTCAAAGTATTTTCCGTAACCGTCGCTTGCTCGATTCCCGAAGCCGTGAAGCGTTTGGCCAGGCCAAAATCCAGCACCTTGAGGTTGCCTTCCGGCGTAACCACCACGTTGGCGGGCTTCAGGTCGCGATGGACGATTCCGCGCTCGTGGGCATGGGCTAGCGCCGCAGTGATCTGCAGCGCGTATCGGGACACCGCCTGAGGCGCCAGTCCGTCCCTGCGGATGACCTCGTTCAGCGGCCGGCCTTCCACCAGTTCCATGGCGATATAAATCTGAGGGCCATCTTCTCCGGCCTCGTAAATCGTCGCGATGTTCGGGTGATTGAGCGCGGATGCGTTCCGAGCCTCGCGCAACATTCGTGCTCGCGCCGTGGAGTTGGCCAAGGGTCCATCCGCGAGGACTTTCAATGCCACTAGGCGGCCCAGGTTCATGTCCCGGGCCTTGTACACAACGCCCATCCCGCCGGCGCCAATCTGCCCGGCGATCTCGTAGTGGCCCAGCTTGCTTCCCGCTTGCAACCGAGCGCCCCCGAGCCTTGGTTCCGCGAAATCCCCCGGTGCTCGTTCGTCTGCGGCGATCAGGGATTCGACCTCGCGGCGCACCTCTGCGTTTGTGCACGCTTGCTCTAGGTAGGCTGACCTTTCCCGGGGAGGACGTTCGAGCGCTCCAGCTAGTATTCGCTTGATTTCCTGCCATTGCTCTGGCGTCACGCCTCGGCGCTCCTCTTCAGCTCCCGCTTCAGCCATGCTCGCGCCGCTAGCCATTCTCGCTTAACTGTAGCCGGTGATACGTCGAGAACCACTGCAGTCTCTTCGATTGAAAGCCCCGCAAAAAAACGCAGCTCCACCAACCGCCCTTGTCGCGCGTCCATGTCCGATAGCTTTTCGAGCGCCACATCCAATGCCAGCACTTCGACGTCCGCCTTCGCCGAATGCGCCAACTCGGGTTCGAGCGTGAGCCTCGTCACTCCAGCTCCCCGCTTTGCGGCCAAGTGCCGCCGCGCATGATCGACTAGAATTTGCCGCATCAGTTCCGCGGCCACGCCGAAAAAATGCGCCCGGTTTTGCCACGGAGGTGTTTTTTGGCGAGCCAGCCGGAGATAGGCCTCGTTGACCAGCGCGGCGCTCTGCAGCGTGTGGTCTTGCCGCTCGTTGCGCAGGTGTCGTCGCGCGACCCGCCGCAGCTCCTCGTAAACCATCGGCATCAGCGCATCGCGAGCTTTTTCGTCTCCTCGCCCCCAATCGGCGAGTAACCTGCTGATACGCGGCGACGAACCTCCAGACGCAAGCCCTCCCGCCACAGTTGCCCCCTTCCGTTATGTTCACTCGAACGGTACCCTCCTCCGAAGGATAAAGTCAATTGGCTCAATTGGTTCAGCTGCTCGCCTCATACCTCGGAAGTTGCCTGTGAGAATCTCCAAATTTCATGAGCCGTTTTGCCTCCGCTTTCCGCTTTATAGGGCAAAGGCGTAACGAACTCCGCCGATCCCCGGAGGTCCGCCGCCGAAAATTAATCGACAGGAGAAATACGATGAAGAGCATTCAGCTACAGGAATCGGCAAGCTCGACGTATTTTTTGCCGAATCGAGTTGTCAGACCATTCGTACTTAGGGGCGCGCGATTCTTTGCTCTCGCTGCGCTCTTAGCTTTGGGGCTAATGTGCACCGCTCGCGGAGCGAATGCCGCCGGCTGTGCTGTTCCATACGCCGCCGGGTCTCCTGTTCTATCTCCACTTGTGAACCCGCGCCTAGCCGGCGAGCCAAATCAGCCTCGGAGCATCGTCGGTTTGTGGCACGTGAACTACACCGCGAACTACGACAATAATTTTCCGCTTCCACCGGCGTCCCAAGCAACGCCGCCATTCCCGTTTCTAGAGTCGTATAAGACGTGGCACGCGGATGGCACCGAATTTGAAAACGCTTTCTTGCCGCCATCCGGCGGTAACGTCTGCTTCGGCGTGTGGGAGGATCTTGGGCATGGCACGGTGAAGCTGCATCACATTGGGCTGATGTTTAATCCCGATGCCACCGGTCCGGCGGATGCCGTGGCGAACGTTTTCACAGTGGACGAAACCGATACGGTAGCACCTAATGGCAAGACCTATACAGGAACCTTTGACTTCAAGATTTTCGGCCCCACCGACGTCTTTGGCACCGGAACTCCGGTCGCCGAGGTGAGAGGTACAACGGCCGCTACCCGCATCACTGTTGATTGATTCACTGCGAACTGTAGAGATGCACTGTCATTCTGCCGTGGCGAGGACGTCAATCGACCCCCTCGCCATGGCGGAATCTTCCGCTTCATCATCTGCCAGTTTGCGGAAGAACTCAGCTAGGCCGAAGTGCCGCCTATCAACCCATGAATTTGTCGAAGCGCCTCCATTTTTGGTACAAGTGTGGGCTTGCGAACCGCGCACATCCGGTTCATGCCATCGATGTAGCAGGTCAGTTGAATTTCTTGGTCGCGGCACGAAACTTAAAATTCGAGACCCAGCAACCGATAGGAGGGCCAATGGCGCGATCCCGTCAGGTTCCGACATTTTCATCCCCTCGAACTCTCTGCCTCGGCGTCTCGCTCGTTCTCTTCGTGCTGGTTATTTTGCTTGCGCCATCCATCACTGCCGCGCAAGCCGCGCCCGCGTCTGCCTCGGACCGTCTGCAAAGCCTCGCGAAAACAATCACCTTCGACTGGGCCAAGCTGCACCCGCTCGTTGCCACCAATCTCGGCATCGCCGGTGAAGACGGCCAGCTCGACACTCCCTCGCCCGCCGAAAACGCTCGCGACCTCGCGCTGATCCGCCGATGGGAAGCCGCTCTCGCCGCCATTCCGCTTCATGGCGCGTCGCTCATCACCGCCGACGACGCCAAGCTGCTCCGCGCCCAGCTCACTGCCATGGAGCGCCAGTACACCGTTTACAAGACCTACGAGAAGGACCCATCGCTTCCTTCCGTCACCATTCTCAACGCCATTTTCACGCAATTTCTCAATCTGCCGATCGTTGGCACGGACGGAGCCACCGAGGCTGATCGATCCGCCGCCTGGCAGGACATCATCGCCCGCCTGAACCGTTCTCCCGCTTACATCGCTGCCGGCAACGCGCTCGTCACTCACCCCGGCCATCTCTACGGCGTTACCGGCGCCGAGCAGCTCGCTGGCGCTCCCAGCTTCTTTGACGGCCCGCTCACCGCAGCCGCCAAAGAACAGTTGCCTCCCGACCGTTTCGCCGCTTTCACCAAGGCCCGCGACGCAACGCTCACCGCCATGAACCGCGCCAGCAAGTACATCGACGCACATGCTGCTTCGTGGCCTGAAAATTACGCCATGGGCCTCGCCAACTACAACGCCATGCTTCGCGACGAGCAGCTCCTGCCCTACACCGCCGCTGATTTCGAACGCATGGGCCGCGACGAACTCGCGCATGGTTGGACCGTCCAGATATGGGTTCAATCGCTCGCCACCGATCGCGGCACTCCCATTGGGCCCGAAACCGGAGGCGGCCTCGCTCCCGGAGGCCCCGCTCTGGTCGATTACTACCGCGCCCGCATCGAGCACCTTCATCAGTTCGTCGATAGCCATCATGTTGTGGACGTTCCCTCCTGGCTCGGGAAAATGGACGTGCTTGAAACGCCCAAATTCCTGCAGCCCATTTCGCCCGGCGCATCGATGAACCCTCCGCGCACCTTCAGCAAGAGCGCCACGGGTTTTTACTTCATCACTCCTCCCACTTCGCTCGCCGAAGCCGCGAAAACACTCGACGTCAACGAAGACTTCGATCGCGACCGCATCCTCTCCACCGCCGCTCACGAATGCATGCCGGGCCATTTCTTGCAGCTCTCCATCGCCCGCCGGAATCCCGATTTCGTGCGCAAAATTCAACAGAGCTCCTCCTTCATAGAGGGTTGGGCCTATTACGGCGAGGAAATGTTCGTTGACCTCGGCCTCTACGGCGGCGATCTCGACGCGCGCTACTACACCGCGAATTGGGAACGCGTCCGCGGCGCCCGCGCCATCGTCGATCCGGAACTCGCCAGCGGCGAGTGGAGTTACGATCGCGCCGTGAAATTCTTTGCGCGGGAGACCGGCTTCACGCCCGAGCAGGCCAAAGCCGCCGTCGCCGGAATCGCCCTGCAACCCGGATACGTCATCGCCTATACCGCCGGGCGCACTCAGATCGAGGCTCTCTTGGCCGAGTATGAAATCCAAGAGGGCGCGCACGGTTCATTGCGCGACTTCCACGATCGCCTCTTGTCCTACGGTTCCACGCCTCTATCGATCGTGGGCCCCGAATTGATCGCCGGCCTTTCGAAGCCGCTCGCCGAAGTCCGCGCCTCGGCCGGCTACTAACAGCAGGGTGGAAGCGTCAGGCTTTTACCCTGAGCCCGCGAAGGGCAGCCCGGCGGCAAGCCTCGCCATCAAGTCCATGGCTTCAGCCATGGGGGTCAGCGACCACACCCTAGAGCTACTCGCTCATAATTTGACAGGAACGATGACCTACGCTACAAGCTCTCTCGACGACTAGCCTTTTTCTTGAAAGATGCTCGTCTCTAAGATGCAGGCCCGAACTCATTTTGCAGCGCTCTTTACCGTCCTGCTTTGTTTTTTCGTAGCAGCGGGCTGCGCTCGCAATTCTGCCGTCGTGCATCAGCCGAGCCCCGCCCCGCAAAATCCGCCTGCCTCTTATCTAACGCCGAGCTTGGTCCAGGGCACGCTCACTGCCGCGGGCCGCCCTCCATTTCACTTGAAAGCTTTGATCGTTGAGGGACGAGACCAGAGTCCAGTCGCGCGCGTGGAAATGTGGTGGGCTGGTCCTCAAAAATGGCGGCGCGTCATCCGCTCCAGCGGCTTTTCACAGGTCCTCGACGTTAACGGCAACAGAGTCTTTGAGCAGGATTCGGATGGCTACTTTCCCATTGAACTTTATACGCTAATCACCGCCATGGTGAATCCCGGGCCAATTCTTCGCACTTATACGCCTGGCGGGGAATTGCTCACTAAGGCAAATGGCAGCTCCAATGAGTCGGGGACAGTGTGCCTTGGCGATTCGCATCGTCTCTGTATGCACTAC
The DNA here is from genome assembly GCA_030038275.1 of Candidatus Acidiferrales bacterium. Classification (GTDB taxonomy): domain Bacteria; phylum Acidobacteriota; class Terriglobia; order Acidiferrales; family UBA7541; genus Palsa-295. The sequence goes on from JASHPG010000236.1 coordinate 16,914, forward strand.
CAGACCGGACTTACCGAGATGGTCGCCCTTCCGGGGCAGCGCCTCAACTTTACCGAGTACCAGGGGTTTCACGGCATTAGAGTGGCGAGATTCCTCACAGACTCGGTGGGGGTTGGCGAATTCATGCGCGCGGATATAACGGAATTGAGCATTCTTGACGAGCGAGACGATAGTTTCTTTTCAATCGCCCGGCCAACCCCGGCGGGGCAGCAGATTAGAATCGTCACGGTTCCTGAGCAGGAGCTGCAAAGCAGCGACTCTCGGCCGCACGTCATCGTCTGGCCGCAAGCTCTCGATGGCAGCATGCTCGGGACAGCCAGCTTTCTCATCTCAATCGACCGCTCAGGTCGCGTGCGCGAAGTGCTTCCCGTTCGCACCGATAATGAACGGACGAATGACTCGGCGCACAATCAAATCATGAGATGGACCTTTAAGCCGCTCGTGCATGACGGACTGCCCGTGCAGGCGCTTTCGCTTGTGACGTTCAATCTGAATACGCGAGCTTGGGGCCCCAGGCTGCCATTGACCGACGAGGAAGTGCGTGAACTCGCTTCCGACGAAGTTACACCAATCATTCCCTCTGGAAGCGCTCCCTCCGGCGCCGCCTATACGATCCGCGTCGCCATCGATTCAGACGGCAATCTCATCGAAGTTATTCCCGCCACGCCGGAATATCCTGCGCTATTTCAACCTTGCCTAGACGCCGTTCGAAAATGGCGCTTCAGACCTATCTTAAAAAACGGGCAAGCGCTTCCATACCGCGCGGAAATAACATTTCACGTCCCGTAACGCGTTGAATTAGTTCGCATCAACTCATTCCTGGCGCGCAAAACACCGCGACTCTGCGCCGTTCAACGTTAAAAGCTATGTTATTATCTCTGTGTCTTATTCACTGGGGCAAGGAACTGTCGTGCGCCACTGCTTTACACACAAAACATTTCTGTCTTTCATAGCCGGAGCGGTGCTATGCCTTAGCCTGTCTGCCGTTCCGCTTGCAAACGCCCAAGAAAGCCCCATTGATACCGCCGGCGCGGACCTCGCTCACCATATCCTTCACAAAAAGCAGCATTCCGTCGCCGTCTTCGATTTTTCTGGCCCCGGCCAGCAAGTCTCGCTCCTCGGGCAGCAGCTTGCCGATAACATCAGCGCCGCAATCGCCAAATCCAGCGGCAATCTCCGCGTCGAAGACCGCTCGCAAATCGCTAATACTCGTGACCGCGAGTCCTTCGTCCCCGAAATCGTCCTCGATCCCAGTTCGCTCATTTTCCTAGCTAGAGACCTCAATGTGGGAGCGATGGTTACCGGCGACCTGGCGCTGGCTCAGGACGGAATCCTGGTCCTGCAATTGAAAGCCTTTCGCGTGTCAGACGGGAAAGGCCTTGTCGCAGTGAAGATCACCATGCCGGTAACTCCTCGAATGAAATCGCTCGCCGATAAATCCGCATCCCCGCCTTTGGCTGGCGTAGCGGATTTTGTTGAGGACAAATCCCTCACGAAAGCCGGATACAAGCCCCCGACCTGCGTTTACTGCCCCCACGCCTCCTACACAGGTGATGCGATTGACCATCGCGACAACGGAACCGTTGAACTGACCGCCACCATCGGCACCGACGGGACGGTAAAAGCCATCGCGGTCCGCAAGGGTATGCCCGATGGCCTCACCCGCCAGTCCATCGAGACCGTGAAAACCTGGAAACTTTCGCCCGCCAGTTCGCCCGTCGGCAAACCGATTCCTGCTCGCGTGGCAATTATGGTGAGTTTCCAGATTTTTGGTGGGCCGTACCGCCACTGAGCCGATTTCGGCCCTCGCGGAGGCGGTGCCTTCTACAGCCTTCGTTCTCCGATCCTAACGTTGCTACCTTCCCATCGCAGATGGTTGGTACTATCCAAATTGGACCTCGACGCTACTCTGCAGCCGTGCTACCGTAGCTCGTTTTGTGTTGCTCGCGTGAAGCTGCTGAGCGCGAACAACTCTAAATTGAAATAGGATCAGCGGCATTTACGGTTCGTGCGCCCGACTGACGAAGCAGATCGGAGCCGCGGGAAAGGACGCGATGGGAGCGCCGCATTCTTCTCCACCAGAAGCTGGTGTCGGCCCGCGTCGCTCCCGCGCTAAAGCGATACACCATCGAGTAGAACACCTCGTAAGTTGTGGCAAACAAATGGTCGCGGCTCATCCAAATCGATACAGGCTCGTAGCCGCATTTCAATCCTACCCACTCGCCGGAAATCAGCAAATCTCGAATCCTAATCGCGAAAATGCTTCGAGCTGTGCGCAACTTAAATCAAGCTGCATCAGCGACTTGCATTTTTCTAATAGCGAACCAATCGGCCCCGCCGCAAATCAGCAAAATCCCAATCCGCGCACCGCACGAACCACGCGTCACGAATCACAAGTCACGAAACACGAGTCTCGAATCACGTCACCCCTCACCACTTACCACTCACCACTCACCGCACCCGGTTCCGTACTCCTCCGCGACGGCCCCTGCTGGCGCGCCTACAGCCAACCAAGAAAAATTCTCGTTGCAAACGATCCTGGTTCCCTCGAGCAAACGCTTCGCGCCATAGAAGCCCATCGCCAATCCGGCGGCGAGGCGGTTGGATTTCTCCGCTACGAAGCTGGTTACGCTCTGGAGCCGCATCTGCGCCATTTGCTTCGTCCCGCGCACGCGCCGCTCGCCTGGTTCGGCCTCTACGATCATTGTGACGTCCTGCCCGATCTCGGCGCCTTCTCCGATATTGGCAGCGCTCTCATCCGCAACTCCCGCCTTGCCATCACCCGCGCGAAGTATTTCGAAAAGCTGGCAGCCATTCGTCGCTACATCGAAGCCGGCGACGTGTATCAAATCAATTTCACCACCCGCGTCCATTTTGAATCCGAACTCGACGCCTGGGACTTGTTCCTTGCGCTCTTCCATCGCCATCCGGCCCCGCACGCGGCCTTCGTCAATACGGGCGACGAACAGATCGTCTCGCTTTCGCCCGAAATGTTCTTCGAAATTCGCAACGGGCGCATCTCCGTTCGCCCCATGAAGGGAACCGCTCCGCGCGGCCTGCTCCTCGAAGACGACGAAGCCTCGGCCGCGCGCCTTCGCGCCAGCGGAAAAAATCGCGCCGAAAACGTGATGATCGTCGATCTGATGCGCAACGATCTCGGCCGCATCTGCCGCCCCGGCTCCGTGAAGACAACTAGTCTCTTCGACGTCGAGCGTTATCCCTCCGTCTGGCAAATGACTTCCACCGTCCAGGGCGATCTCGCTGAGAATTGCAACGCCGAATCCATCGTGCGAGCGCTCTTTCCCTCCGGCTCTGTCACCGGCGCGCCGAAAATTCGCGCCATGGAAATCATCGACGAACTGGAAAACTCGCCGCGCGGCATCTACACGGGCAGCATCGGCTACTTCGCCAAAGACCGTTCCTACTTCAACGTCGCCATCCGCACGATCGCGCTCACAGGCCGAAAGGGAACCATGGGCGTCGGCGGCGGCATCACCCACGATTCTTCCGCGCCGGACGAATGGAACGAATGCCACTGGAAAGCCGCTTTTCTTCTCGAAAGCGAGCCGCAATTCAAGCTCATCGAAACTTTCTATTGGGACGGCAGCTATCGCCTGTTGCGCGAGCATCTCGCGCGCCTGCGCGACTCCGCCAAATATTGGAATTTCGCCTACAGCCGCGAAGCAGTCGTTGCGGCGCTTCAAAACGCGGCCAAGCAATTTTCCGCCGGTCCCCGCCGCGTCCGCCTCACGCTCTCCGCAAGCGGCGAAATCGAAATTACGCACGCCGATTATTCCGCCGCGCGCGTCGGCCGCGTCGGAATCTCAAAGCACGCCGTGAGCAGCCGCGACCGTTTCCTCTATCACAAAACCACGCACCGCGCCCTCTACGAGAGGGAACTAGCGACCGCTCGCAAGCGTGGCCTCGACGATGTTCTGTTTTTCAACGAACGCGACGAGCTAACCGAGGGCACGATTCACAACGTTTTCGTCGTCAGACGCGGCATCTGGCGCACTCCGCCAGTTTCCTGTGGACTCTTGCCCGGAGTCTTTCGCGATCACGTCCTAAAAACCCGCGAGAACGCGCGCGAGGCGATCCTGACGCTGAAAGATATCCAGTCCGCGGATGCAATCTATCTCTGCAACAGCGTGAGAGGCGTTTATCTGGTGACGCTGGACGGCAAAAAGAATAGGCGCAAAAAAAGCGCCGCTCGGAGGTGATCTCCTGAGCGGCGCACGCACTTCTCGACTGTTCTTTCCTCGCGCTCGCCGGCATTATTTCCGCGCTGGAGCGCCTGGGAAAGTCGATTAGTTGCCTTGGGTTGGAGCAGTCTTGGAAGACTGCCACAGTTCCACATACCCCAAGCCATTCGGGTCCAGCATCATCACCGCGCGGCCGTTCTTCGCACCGTGCTTTACGGTCATGATGCCGCCATCCGTCACGTCTGTTGCGCCCGCAGCCTTTGCCTTCGCGTAAATCGCGTCGATATCGCTCACCTCGAAGCCAAGGTAGTTCACGTTGATGTCCGAGAGCTTTTCGCCAGGCCCCGGCTTACCGGCATTCGCCGCCGAGCCCAGAATCTCGAGCCGGACTTTCCCATCCGTCCCCGCTTGCGGGAACCAGCCATTCAGCATCGTCATGCCGCGTCCGAGCCCGCCCCCGCCCGCGGGATTGATCGGCGGATAATCGCCGCCGAGCACGTCCTCGTAGAACGAGCGCTCCTTCGCCGCATCAGACACGTTCAACCCAATATGATTGAAGCCCGTCTGATATCCGAGCCGGTTCATGTCGGCCATCGTCGCGGTCGAGTTCGAAAGTTTCCCTGCATCTATGCGAACGCCTGGTTTCGGATTGATGATCGCGAAGAGCTCGATGTACCATCCGTCGGGATCCTGCACGAACGCGAACGGCCTTGGCCCATGCGCCGGCGCGCGCGAAAACGCGCCCATGTTCGGCAGTATCAGCAGCCCCGCTGCTTTGAGCTTGTTTATCACGATGTTGCAGTCATCCATCACCGTCAGGTCCATGTGGCCCGCGCCCAGAGCGCCGGAATCGAGCTTGCTCCAATTTTTCTGATCGACGCCCTTGTATTGGTGCAGGATCAGATCCCACGGCGTGGTCGATACGGAGCTTTGCGTTTCCAGAACCGCCGTCCGCGACTGCGTGCCGGCCGGCAGACCCTCCAACTGGTTCAGGGTCTTGTCCACTTTCCAGCCGCTCGGCCTCCGCACCACCTTGAAATCAAGAATCTTGTAGAACTTGATTGAGTTCTCCAGGTTCGAGACCGAATGGCCGTCGAACGCCATCCCCATCACCTGAGAGTTGCCTTCGTCCGCGGACACCTTGGGCAGATTCGCCGTTGCCAGCGCAACGAACAATGCGCAAGCCGCAATGGCGATGCCCAGTCCGCAGCACCACATCAAACCTGTTCGCTTTCTCATGGACGCTCCTTGAATCCTCTGTTCCTAAACCTTTCGGCGATCCGCCGCCGAATTGGCCAAAACCGTTCATTCGCCCGGGCGCCCGCTATCGCCCGGCAAATCTTCTGGCGGCAAAATTCTACACTCTCGTGCGCCGGTGTCCAGTTTCTTATTGTTCGCCCTGGGGGGGAACCCATCTTCGAAGCGGTATCTGCCTCGAATCAGCCCGAACACCGCCTTTGGACGGAGCACCCGCCACTTCGGTTTCGCTCGCCGCTCGATGCGCGCTTTCGGTCCAAGCTAACAGCCGCGAAAAGGAGAAAATAACAAGAGGAGAACTGGAGCCGAGGGCGAGACTTGAACTCGCGACCTGCCGATTACGAATCGGCTGCTCTACCAACTGAGCTACCTCGGCGCCTGTCGGATCGTAGCCAATTCTAGCATCGAACCGGCCCGCTTCGAAAAAACCTGCTGCGGCCGTTGAAACTGTGAGCGGACCCGACAGAACTTTTGCCCGGCAAAATTCTGGCGCATCGCGTTTCTAATTCTTGACACACATCGCCTTGGCCGATATAGAGAATGGATGCCTCAATCCATCCTGGTATTTGATTTCGGTACGAATGAAGATGCCGCACAGCAGGCGCGGCACAAAGTGGAAGCCTGGAAGCAGGGTTTTCGCCTCGGCGACAAGATGCTGCTGAAATTCGAGCGCGAAGAAAACGCCGCGGAGACTCCGGCTTCCGCGGAGGCCTCATCAGACGAAGCTGCGGAGCCCGAGAAACCCGCCGCCGTAAAAAGCGGCAAAAAGAAGTCAGCGGCGAAAAGCGCGGCGAAATCTGGCGCGAAAACCAACAAGAAGGCAGGCGCTGACGCAGCGGCCGAGCCAGAGCAAGCCGAGACGCCTACCGCGCCGAAGGGAAAAGTGCGGCTCATGCTGCGCCTCAATTTTTCCGATCACGAAAAGCTCTCGCATCAGCGCTGGCTGGACCGCATCCCCGCCGAGGAGCCGTTCAAATCCGCAAGCGGAGAGACGATTCGGCCCGGCGATCCCGAATTTCCGAAGACGCTCGAAGCATTCGATTCTCTCGACTAAGCGCCAGGACGCGAACGATTTCATCGCCGCCTGCGCCGATCACAGGAGTGACCTGCCATGGCGACCAATCCTGACGCGGGGCCCGACATAACGCCGTTTCTCATGTTCACGGGACAAGCTGAAGAGGCCATGAATTTCTACGTCGGGCTCTTTGAGAACTCCCGCGTCTTGAGCATCAAGCGTTATGGGCCGGGCCAACCGGGCCGCGAAGGCACGGTGCAAACAGCGGCCTTCTCTTTGAACGGCCGCGCGTTTAAGTGCATCGACAGTCCTGCCGTGCACGAGTTCACCTTCACGCCTTCAATCTCGTTCTTTGTCACCGCCGGCGACGAAGCGAGTGTGACGCGCTACTTTGAGGCGCTCTCCAAAGACGGCAAAGTGTTCATGCCGCTCGCGGAATATCCGTTCAGCAAACGGTTTGGCTGGGTGCAGGACCGGTTCGGCGTTTCGTGGCAGATTAGCGCGCAATAGTCTGCGCGGTGCGGTCCACTCGCGAACGCGCGCGAAATCCGGTGAGCGTACAACGAGGTTGGTATATAGTTTAGCGCGCTTTCGGGAAGTGGGTTTCAGCGGGGCTGGGCAAGGGAAAAGCTGCCGCAAAACCGCAGGGTATTTCTTAAGTCGGGGGATTTCATTGAGACAACTTTCTGCGCTGTCGTTTCGGTCCGCGCGGTTCACCGCTGCGGCGCTGGCCTTGGCTGGGCTTTGCATCTCGTCAGCGGTGGCAAAAGGTGCCACTCGCACGCGATCGTCATCTGCGGCAAACTCCCGGGCGGCTCAAACGGCTAGCGAGGCCCCGGACGTGAATGACAATACGCCGGCGGAAGCGGCCAGGACGAAGTCCTGTGACCGCGCGTGCCTTGACGGAATCATGAGCCAATACCTCGACGCGATGGCGGCGCACGATCCCTCGAAAGCACCGCTGGCGTCCGACGTGCAGTACGCGCAGGACAACGTCCGGCTGAAGATCGGCCAAGCGTTGTGGGCTACCATCAGCGGCCTGGGCCACTATCGCCACGATTTCGACGATCCCGGCGAGGGCAACGTCGGCACGATTACGGTGGCGTACGAAAACGGCGTTGGCGCGATTCTGATCGTCCGGCTGAAAGTGGTGAACCATCAGATCACCGAAGCCGAGCAGTTCGTGGCGCACGATCCGCACGGCGCCGCGGAGTACGAGAAAATGGGGAAGCCGGATCCGCGATGGCTGGAGCCGATTCCTCCCAATCAGCGCGAAACGCGCGCGGCGTTGGACCAAGCTGCGTACATGTACCTCGAGGGGCTGCAACTCAACGACGGCAAGGGCGTTTACGCATTCACTCCTGACTGTCAGCGAACCGAGGACGCAACGTACACTACAAATCGTCCGCATCCGCAGAACTACGGTCATGCCGATGAAAGCGTCGACTTCACCTCGCTGAATTGCACCGACCAGTACAAGCTCGGCTTCCTGGGATTCACCACCGGCGTGCGCGACCGGCGCTTTTTGGTGACGGACGTGGAGCGTGGCGCGGTGCTGGCCTCGTCCTATTTGGATTTTGACGGCACCGTAACCTCAATCAAGCTGACCACCGGCCAAGTCTGGCACGTGCCGCACTATTTCATGGTGCCGCGCACGAATATCGCCAACGAGGCGTATCGCGTCGAGAAGGGCAGCATCAGCCGCATTGAAATGACGATGTACGAAATTCCGTTCAACATGAAGCCGGCGTTTCCATAATTCGGAGAAGACCTTTGCGGAAAATTTTGCGTGGAGCAGTTTTTGCGACGTTGTTTCTGGCCGCGTGGGCGGTAATTGTGCCGTGCGTTTCGCGGCCGGCGCTGGCGGCGCCCGATCAGGGCACGAATTTGACTCGCATACCGAAGCCGGTCGTCGGTTCCATCCCGGAGCCATGCGACCGTAATTGCCTGGCGGGAGTCGTCGATAGCTATTTCAAGGCGATGGCGAACCGCTGCGCGTGCGGCGTGCCGCTGGCGCGAAACGTAAAGTACACGGAAAATGGGCAGGCCGTCCCGCCGGGCGAAGGCATCTGGAAGACGTTCACGAGCCGCGGAACCTATCGCGTCTATCTCGCCGACCCTGAAAGCGGCGAGGCTGGATATTACGGCGACATCGTCGAGTTCGGACAACTGAAAGGCATTATCGCGCTGCGGCTAAAAGTCCAAAACCACCAGATCACCGAAGTGGAAGCGATCGTCGCGCGGCAGGAGTTGCGGCCGAAAGGCGGGCTGGGCGACAACACGGCGGGCGTGATGACGCCTATCCTGATCGACGAGCCCGATCCGAACGGTTTCATTTCGCCGGACGTGGCGCTGCTCGATCCCCTAGCGACAGACCAGCGCACGCCGCGCGCCGAGATGATCGAAGCCACGAAGAAGTACTTCGAAGGCTTTGCGCGCAAGGACGCTTCGCTCGTGCCGTTCGCAAGCGAATGCAGCATCACTGAGAATGGCATCGCGACCACCAACAATCCCAGCGGCCCGGTGATCGATCCGGCGCATCCAGATTTCCACGTCTTCGGCGGAAGCTGCGCGGATCAGATCAACCAGGGATTTTTCGGCGCGATACAGCAGGTGCGCGATTCCTTTCCGCTGGTCATCGATGAGCAGCAAGGCCTGGTGCTGAACCTCGCGCTCTACGACAACGAAGGAAACGTGAAGACGGTCAACGTGCCGGGGGTGGGAACGGTCACCGTGCCGCGAAATTTCCTGCGGCCCATCACCTTCTTGAAGCCGCAGCTTTTCAAGATCGAAGCGGGTAAAATCCGCGAAATTAACGGGCTCTCCTGGCCCGTTCCGTTCGGCATGCCTTCCGGCTGGAAGTAAACCGCGCGGTGTAGTTGGGGGTGGCATTGGACGTCGATCGCAGCACGGCCGGCGCGGGCCAGAACATCGGCGCCGCGAAGACGCCTCTTTCCGCGCCGGCGATTTACGCGCTGGTCCTGCTCACCGCGATTTATTCGCTGAATTTCCTCGACCGCACCGTCATCAACATCCTCATCGACCCGATCAAGCACGCCTTCCACGTGTCCGACGCTGTGATGGGCTTCATCAGCGGCTTCGGATTCGTGATTCTCTATTCGATTCTTGCCGCGCCCGTGGCGCGCTGGGCTGATCGCGGCAGCCGGCGAGACATCATCAGTTGGGGCCTGGTGATTTGGAGCGGCATGACGGCGCTCGGCGGCGTGGCCCGCAACGCGCTGCAATTGACGCTCTCGCGCTTCGGCGTGGGCATCGGCGAAGCGGCCGGCACGGCGCCCTCCACGTCGATGATCTCCGATTTGTATCCCGGCGAACGCCGCTCCACGGCGATGGCCGTCTATCAGCTCGGCCCGGCGTTCGGAATTTTCCTCGGTTCGTTCGTCGGCGGCTGGGTCAACCATTATTACGGCTGGCACGACGCATTCTTTGTCGCCGGCATTCCCGGATTGCTCGTGGCTCTGCTTTTCCGCTTCACAGTGAAGGAGCCTAAGCGCGGGCGCGCGGAAAAAACCAAAGTGGATACCAGCCAGCAGCGCCTCGGCGTCACCATGCGCTACATGGCGGGACGAACCTGCTACGTGCTGATCCTCATCGGATTCTGCTTCACCACGTTCACGCAATTCGGATTCGGCACCTGGGTCGCGCCGTTCCTGGGCCGCATCTATCACCTCAATACCGCGCAAATCGGCACGTACATGGGGACGATTACCATCGTCGCCAGTGTGGCGGGCACTCTGATCGGCGGCTATCTTTCCGATTGGGCCGGACGGCGAAAAATCGAGTGGAAGATTTACGTCCCGGCGATTTGCTCGATCTCCGCGAGCGTCGGAGTGCTGCTGTTCGTCTTGTCGCACAGTCTTTTCGTCTGCCTCGTTGGATTCGTCATCGTGCAGGCGCTTTCGCCGGTCCACGTCGGCCCGATGGTCGCCGTTTCGCATTCGGTGGTGAAAGTCGGCATGCGCGCTTTCGCCACGGCCCTGATTTACCTCGTCTCCGAACTGCTCGGGCTTGGCATGGGTCCGTACTTGATCGGCATCTTCAATGATCGCTTTCAAAAGGTGTTCGGAGTCAACGTCATTCGTTACACCATGTTTCCCGCGGCGATCACCACTCTGATCGGCGGCGTGCTCTTTATCATCGCCGCGCAATACCTCCGCCGCGACATGGCTCGCTCCGCCGCCGAATAACCGCCGCGCCGCCGCGCGCTCCGGCTCGCGACCGCTGTTCGCGGAGAGGCAGTAGAATCTGGCCCACCGGGAGGCTCGCATGGTACTTGATTCAAATAAAGACTCGTGCTCCAACACAGCGGATATCGGCGACGTCACTCAAGGACCCGGCGAGGAGATCAAATACTACAGCTCACAACAAGAAGACCGGACCAAGAGATTCCTACAGGCCGCATCGGATTGGCAGAGAAGATATTTACAGGGAGTCGAAGCTCGACTGATTTTCTGGCTGGGCGTAATCGCCATTATCGTTGCGGCCTCTTCAGGAATGTTCGGGCTCAGCGATGGACTGCTAATTGGTGCAGTCCTCGTTGCTCTTGTCGTCGCTGGCCGTACCTATTTTTGGACGCGGTTGATCCGGAAGCGGATGGATCACGTGGATAGGTTCCGGCAGCGTTTCCGTGAACTACTGGACAGTGTCAACGATATCCGGTGGCAGACCCAGCCTGAGGAAACTGTCCGTGAGGACAAGGCTTTTCTGGAAAAATATACGGATAGCATCCTTTTCCCATCGACCGTTTCAGACGCCAGAAGCGCCGAGGTTCCGTCGGATCGCGAGCTTGCGCATATCGAGACTCTGTATCTGGAGTATCGCTCCTGGCGACACCTCCACTCGTGGCCCGATCCCAACGATCCAAACTCGAACACCAGGTTAAAGTGTGAATTGTGCATGGCGGCGGATCGCGTCAAGAAGAACATCGAAGGTGCGATATCCGCGTATGAGGCGGCAATCACATCCGCACGCCAAGAGTTTGTGGCGCGAATTGATGGCGCCAATCCCGAGGGAGCGCTGGATGCGAACACATTCTTGGATGAGTACAGTAAGCGCAGAGCACTCTATTACGTACCAGAGGACCTAGCCGACCAAGACGAGAAGCTTCTGGCTTGGCTGAACTCATTGTGTGACAAGCAATGCTGGACATTCGAGGATGCGGACAAGATACGCGACCTTTGTAAGATCAGAGCAAAGGGACAGAGCCATTGGCTCGAATCCTACGAACAAAGAGATCGTTTCGATCACCTTGTCCTCAAGATGACGCAAGAGATGACCAACGCCGCGAATCGGTTCGGACTGGCCGATACCTGGGACTGGTACGATTCCGCAAAACACAAGCTTTCCGTAAACGACGCGGCCATAAAGCACATTCGCCGCATTTTGCAACGGTCTAATCCGGGAGCGATGTTCCGTGAGTTGGAGGAAGAAAGCTGGCACAAACCGTGGTGGGGCGACGTTATCCTGCCGGGTCTAACAAAGTGGGGGTACGATGGCGGTCTTCTGGCGAAGGAGTGCAGGAAAGCCCGACACAGGATGTTGAAGGAACGAGATGAGGCTGATCGACTGCGAGATGGACAGTTGCGTGCGGTGCAGGCGTTTCTTCGTACGGAGAGACGTGCGAGTGAATGATTCAGGTTAGTCAACGAGAACCATTCGAGCGGAGCGGCATTGGGGAGGAATCCAATCGAGGCACGAACGTGGGCGGCGATTACTTGATCGACAAAATCTACGGCCTTGTGCTTGCGGTGGGTGGGTATTTCGGCAGGGTCTTTCAGGAGCGGATCAGTAAGGGCCGGATGCGCAAGCAGCTTTACCAGGAAATCTCCAACAACTATTACGCTGCGCACATTCGCATAGCCACGGCTACTTCACTCTCCGGTTTAGCGCAGGGCGCACCGCTGCGCTTCACGGACAAGCTGGACATATCGTTTCACGTTTACGAGCACAACAAAGTTAAGGGCTCTGTCTTCGATCTAAGGGAAGGAGAGGCAATCAGCAGGATTTACGATAAATTTCACCGAATCAAAGAAGAGCATCCGGGCTATCCCCACGTGCGCGCCAAAGAAGCATTGGCCGAAGTAGACGAGCGACTTCTCGACGGCAGCCTGGACGCAAAGCTCTATCGCAAGGCTTCTTCCCCAAACGCCTGGCGGTTCATGGATGACCTTCTATCCGGCAGGCGAGCAAGCTGGACGAAGAGCTTGAATCCGATTTGATTCACAAGTCTCGCCCACAATCCCTTTCGTCCCACAACGACTGACAACCGGAACCCCTTCGGCTTTTAACCCAAACAAGCAAAACCGGATCAAGGCTATGCTCGACACACGGGTTTGGTCACGTGCTATGTTCCCCACAATTACTCAATTCTTCAGGAATTTTTTCGCCAGTCGGAAACTGCGAGAAGAGCAGTGCGGGCGAGGTCGAGTTTTTTTCTAACGTCCAACCTCTAACTTCTAGCCTCTAGAAAACCCACTCGCCGGAGCGCATCACTGGTTCCGATGCGCCGCTCGACGTGATTCCGTCCACATCGATGCGATTCGAACCGATCATCCAATCCACGTGAATCAGGCTGGTGTTCGCGCCCTTGGCCGCGAGTTGCTCGGGCGGCAGATTGTCGCCATTCTTCACGCAGTTTGCGTAAGCCTGGCCCAGAGCAATGTGGCACGCGGCGTTCTCGTCGAATAGCGTGTTCATAAAGAGCAATCCGCTGGATGCGATCGGCGAAGAATGCGGCACAAGAGAAACTTCGCCCAGCCGGCGCGCCCCTTCGTCGGTTTCGATCATGCGCTGCAGGATCTGTTCGCCTTTGGACGCATGCGCCTCAACAACGCAGCCGCCCTCGAAGCGGACGGAAATCTCCTCGATCAGCGTGCCTTGATAAGAGAGCGGTTTGGTGCTGGTCACGCGGCCATCGACGCGATTTTTGTGCGGCGTGGTGAACACTTCTTCCGTGGGCATATTCGGAATGCAATAGACTCCGTTGCGCGCGGTGGTGCCGCCGCCGAGCCACAGATGATCGTCAGCCAATCCAACGCGCAAATCGGTTCCAGGCCCTCGGAAATGCAAAGTGGAGTAACGCTTGGCGTTGAGCCGGTCGGCCCATGCGTGCAACTTCGCGTCGTGCGCTTGCCACGCGGCGAGCGGATCGGGCTGGTCCGCGCGCGAAGCGGCAAAAATCGCGTCCCACAGGCGCGCGAATGCTTCTTCCGGCGCGAGCTTTGGGAACACGGCCGCGGCCCATGCTGGCGTGGCGCACGAAACGATGGTCCAGTTGATCTCATGCCGCGAGATTAATTCGAGCGCCGGCCGATACGCTTTCGAAGTGGCGCGATTCGCGCGCGCCACTTTGTCTGGATCCTCGTGCGAGAGCAGGGAAGGGTCGCCACCCGCAATCGCCAGCCGCGCAGCGCCGCTGCGGTAGGCGCTGGCCATGGCCTCGTAGAGCCACGACGGCGCAGCGTCGAAGCTGGCATCGGAGGCGTTGCGGAAGCGGATCAGCGCGGATTGCTCGTCGGCAAAAATCGTGGTGACGAGCGAGGCACCCGCCTTATAAGCGTGCTCCGTGATGCGCCGCGCCAGCGGCACGGCGTCGAGCGTCGCGGTCATCAGCAGCTCTTGCCCCGGCTTGATGCCGAGGCCCGCGCGCACGGCTACTTCGGCGAGGCGGTCGAGCTTTTTTTCAAATTCGGGAGTCTGGGCGTATTCGCCCTGAACGGATACAGTGGTTGCAGTCATGCGCTCATTATGGCCCGAGCGCCCGGCGTTGACAACGCTCAGTATGGCCAAAATCACGCGGAGTTAGCGGCACTTGATGGCAGCTTAAGAGCGGTATCGGGCGCAAATGTCGCCCTCCATGAGGGCGTCGTTAGCGCAGTTTTGTTTTCGCCTGCTGTTCGCTCTTGGCGGGTGGCGCCGGAGGTTCAGTAGTAAGGGCTGATCAAATATGGATGAGGCAACGTGATCTGAAGCAGGCGGCCGTAGTCGCCCATTTTGATGCGATAGAGTTCAGCAGGCCCCACATTTCGCCACACCCAATCGGACGTCGGAATCTCCCGCGCCGCACCGAGCAAATCGCCGGAAGCGATTTCGTCGCCTTGCTGGTGAAGCTGTTTCAGAGGAACCTCGTACACCTGCTTGGCCTTCAGATCGATGAGCAGATAGCGATGGCCGATGAGCACGAGAACTAGATTGGATAGTTTTTTATCGGGCTTGTCTTTTTTCCCAGCCGCCTGATACACGCCCCAGGTCAGCGGAGTTGTTTGATCCACCTTCACCTGCGCTTGAGCGATGGAACTCCAGTGGATGCTTTCGGAGCCGTCCGCGCGGGCTCGGCTCGCCGCGAACAGCAGAGCCGCTGCAATTGCAGCGAACGCGAAGGCGCGAACCAGCGGCCGCGCATATTGCGAGGCATGGCTGAGGATGCGAAGGCCAGCGCGACAGTTCACGGTGCAATCAGAATACATCAGCGCGCGAAAATTGCGGCTGCGGCGATTCGCCGCGTGGGTTCCGAAAGAAAATGGCTAACCGATCGGCACTTCCTCGAGCGATTTATCGAGGATGCGGACGGCTTCGTCCACGTCAGTCTTGGAAATGTTGAGCGGCGGGGCGAGGCGGATCACGTTTCCGTAAAGGCCGCCCTTGCCGATCAGCAAGCCATTCGCGCGAGCGCGCTCCATCAATTCGTTGGTCTCGGAGGGCGCGGGTTCTTTCGTTTGGCGGTTGCGAACGAGTTCCAGGCCCTGCATCAGTCCCATGCCGCGCACGTCGCCGATCAGCGGGAATTTCTGCTGCAATTCTTCGAGCCGTTTCCGGAAATAACCGCCGACAACGTGGCAGTTGTCGAGGAGGTTTTCTTCTTCGATCACATCGATGACGGCGCGCGCGGCCACCGACGTGACCGGATTGCCGCCGAACGTGGAAATCGTGAGGCCCTGAAATTTTCCGGCGAGTTCCGAGGTGGTGATCGTGGCGCCGACGGGAACGCCGTTGGCCATGCTCTTCGCGCAGGTGATCACGTCCGGCACGACTTCCCACTGCTCGATGCCGAACCATTTGCGTCCCGTGCGGCCGAACCCCGTCTGTACTTCGTCGGAGATGAAGAGCCCGCCGTAATTTTTCACGATGCGGAAAACAATCTTGAAATATTCAGGCGGCGGAGTGATGAACCCGCCGACGCCTTGGATGGGCTCGGCGATGAACGCGGCGATCGAGCCGCTAGTCGAAGTCTGGATCACATTTTCAACGTCGTTCGCGCAAGCGACGCCGCACTCCGGATATTTCAGGTGCAGTGGGCAGCGGTAGCAATAGGGATTCAGCGCGTGCGCGATGCCCACGCTAATCACGCCGGATTTGCGCCAAGGCGCTTGCCCCGTAACGCTTTTCGCCAGCGCCGACGCGCCGGAATAGGAGTGGCGCAGAGCGACCACGTCGTAGCTTCGGCCGGCCATGCGCGCGAGCAAAATCGCGGCTTCGTTCGCCTCGGTGCCGGAGTTCGTGAAAAAACTTTTTTGCAGCGTGCCGGGAGTGATTTGCGCCAGCTTTTCAGCCAGATCGACGATCACTTCGTTGGGGTACAGCGTTGACGTGTGCTGGAGTTTATCGGCCTGCGCTTTGATTTCGGACGTGACTTTCGGATTGCAGTGGCCCACGCCGATGGTGAGGATTCCGCCGAAGAAATCGAGGTACTGCTTGCCCTCAACGTCCCAAACGTATTGCATCGAGGCGCGCTCGGCGACGAGCGGCTCGCGGTAGTAGTTCGTCACCGCCGGCCAAAGGTATTCGCGGTGCTTGCGGATTACCTCTTCGCTGCGAGTTGGAGTGGTTTTGACCGGCGCCATCGATACTTTCCTAGCTGCTCCTAGCGGCGCTCGATTGGGGAATTGTACCGAACGCACCGGCTGGCAGTGAAAATTCCCGCCCGAGAACGCGCAACTGACGTGCGGAGAAGTGTCTCGGGTAGAGCGGTATTCGACTCTTTGTTTTCAACAATTTAGAGGCGATTCTACTCGTTCGGTGTCTCGGGTAGCCGCCCCAAAACGTTCTAGAAGTTAGAAGTTGGAGGTTAGAGGCCAGAAGAGAAAGCGCTCTGCAAGAACACTCGCGAGAAAATTGCGCGCGAGAAGATGCACCGCGACGTTCCGCCCTTGATAGGAGCCGGGCATTTGTTTTCAACAAGTTAGGCGTGACAAAGGTCGATCGGCGGTTCCGCCCTAAAGTGATGCTTGAGCGCGAACAAAAGGCGAATGCTTCTCCGGTTCTGTCCGGCGAGATTCGGAACGCTGAGCGCGAGATGTCCGCATCGACGTTGTTGCCGGGAACTGACTTCGAATTGTGCGCGACCAGGTTCATTCGCCTCCCGGGCAAAAAAGCGCCCCGACTGACGATAACAAGATTGCCCCGCAAACGCTATCGGGTAAATACACTCCGCAGATCTGCGGGGTCTAGTACTCTTACTCTAAAGCGGGACGATCCGGAACTGCACGGCTGAACTGCTCGGCGGGCCTTGGGAGATTGCCGGTTAACTTTCCCGGCAGCGGATATTTTCGTGGCGCGGAACAGCCCCACGCTCGCAAAACGAGCGTTGGGCACGCGCAACACCAAATCAAAACCACGCCTAAGCGCGCACCTCCATAACCCGAAGGCGCGGCACCCACACAATTTTTAGTCGGCGGCATTATGAAACGTGTTGTGTAGTCAGCCGTCTCCCCCGTCAATTTGAAACACTCAGTGGATGCGCCAAACCATGAACCGCCTTCACACTCATCGAGATCGTGCGATAATGACGCCCGGTCTACCAACCACTTCTCATGCATCTTCAACAGACGAAGAGGGCCAGCATAGCCACCGGAGGACCGCAATACTATTTTCACGATCTCAGCGGCCCGGTGCAAACGTATTTGCGATCACAAGGCGCTGTTCGGGTGGCGCTTGTGACCCCATATGGGGCGACAAAACCAGATTTTTTCGCGGTTGGAAAAGATCACAAGTTGGTGTCCGACAACGGGAAGGTTACGGCGGGCAAGGTCGGCCATGATCGGATTCAGCAAGGCAAGGCAGTCGGCAGCATCGGAGAGGCAATACGGGATTGGTATCGATTGGACACGGGGAATTTTGAACGCATTGATGTGGACGTTCAGATCGTCGAAGACATTTTCTACGTTCGCCCGCTTCGCTGTAAGTATGCGTCGAGTGCTAGAACGACTGATTTACCTGTAGTCGAACGGCCACTAACATTTACCCTCGATTACCAAAGTCCTTTTTGGCGGAAACAAATCGAATCAGTTGAGCGCAAATTGGCAATGTGGTCCCTTGAGGAAATCTGCCGCGTCGCAAAAGATCACCGGCCCGGCTCGAAACTCCCACATATCCAAGAGACGGATATCTTGAGAGCGTCCGGGCCCTTGAAGCATCTAGGATTGACACTGGGCGGCTTCGTCGGGGAAAGGATACGACTGTTTCAGTAAATTTGAGTTCAACGGATTTCCACCTTATCAGGTGCCCGTAGAGCTCAAGCGAGACAGCACCGGCTTCACGTACCAGCAGCGCAAGTACGGGAAAGATGAATTGTCCCGAGCCGTCGTCCTGTGCGCGACGCACGGACACAAACAGGTGCCGGTTAATATCGATGTCATCGAGCTAGACGCGCTCTGCCAATATCGTGACAGGCTGAAAGCGGGATGAAATCTTACGAACAGATCCGAGCCATAGGCGCCCCGATAGCCGCTGACCGCCAAGGCGCCAAACGACATTACGGCGTCCATCCTTACTTCACGCGGCGACCATTCAACGTGGTGCGGCGGTACATCGAACACTACAGCCGCGAGGGAGATCACGTACTCGACCCGTTCGGCGGTTCCGGCGTGACTGCCATCGAAGCGTTCTTATCGAACCGCACCGGCATACAGAACGACATCAATCCACTCGCAAATTTCATCGCACGAGGCATCGCCGATCTGTCGAAAGGCCGGATTTGCGATTATGTGGCTGCACTCAAGGCAATCGCTGATCGTTGTGAGCGGCGCGTTCTCGCACTCGATGAGGCAGACGATACAGCCATTACACGACTTCTTAAACGGCTACCACTGCCCGCGAATGTGCGTCTGCCTGCAAATGCAGATGTAGAGCGGTACTACGATCTTTTCTCACCGCGCCAACTTGCCGCGTTAGCGATCATCCGCGAAGCTATCGACAATATTTCTGACCGATACGCTCGGAATGCGCTGCGTCTGGCATGGTCTGCGACACTGGCCAAGATCAACCATACTTTTCTGTCGGCAGAGGGCCGAGCCGAGTCCCGCGGAGGTTCGAGCATCTTTAGCATCTATCGATACAAGATTGCGGCTAAACCAGTTGAACTCCCACCTTGGACTACTTTCTACGAGAGAGCGGAAAATGTGCTGGCGGCAAAGGACGAGATCGATAGTGAGATTGATTATCGGAGAAGAACCGGCGGCTTCTCGGGAAAGTTCGAAACGCACGAACTTGATATCGAAGATTTACGGAGCCAGATCGCACCCGTGGATTACATCTTCACTGACCCACCCTACGGCGGACACATCTCCTACCTCGATCTATCGACGCTTTGGAATGCGTGGAATGGCACCATGCCATCGCGGAGTAACCGCGAAAGCGAACTGATTGTTGGTGGCGATCTGAATCTCTCAGAGGATATTTACCTCACCCGCTTACGTGAAAGCATTCGAACGTGCTTCGCACTATTGAAACCGAAGCGTTGGCTATCGGTGGTATTTCAGCATTGGTCCACAGCTTATTTTGATGCCATCCTAACCGCAGCGGCGGAAGCTGGTGGTGACCTGCGGGCTGCGATTTCGCAAGTTGGCGACCCAATATGGTCCATGCACAAGAAGAAAAATAAGCAGTCCGTGTTGGCTGGCGAACTAATTTTAACGTTCCTTAAAACAGGCAGGGTGAAGACGCTCGACACCAGTGAACACTTTGACGTTGAGAAGGCAGTCGCTGGCATCCTCGATCAGACGCCAAGTGAGATCGTCTATGGCGAATACCTGCTCAACCGTATCGTCATTGACGCTTGGGAGTCAGGTGCATTAGGTTCGCTGGACATGGACCGGACGGAATTCGTGGACATGATGGAAAGGAAAGATTGGTCCTATGATGAAAAGGCGCATCAGTGGCGGCATGCTCGTGTCGCGTCCGTGCCTTTGCTCGGGCGTGGATAGAACCTAGATCAAGCAAACCGCAGTCAAGATTATTTCGCTGATTCTGTATTTGCCGGGCGGCGCAGCCGGTTAACATCTCCAATTGACGCTGCGCCGCTGACCACCGCACAACTCGTTTCTTTTCCTACGAACTTTGAAGGATAAGAACTGCTGCCGACCTGAAGGTCGCCACTACACAAGCCAATGCGTTCGTGCGGACATGTAAGATTCGGACTCGGGATGACACGTCCGGCGAAAAGCAACGGAATCGTGAACGCGATAGCGATTGATTGACAGCTCCCCTGACCGGACATACATTCGGCCTGCATTCGGTCCGTCGGCCTCGGCCAGGCGCAGCGCCACGGCGCGAGGTACGACACGTGCAAAAGGCACTTGACGCGAATTCAGATTAGGGTGGCAGCCGGGGATATATGGCGGTCGGCCTGGGTGCTCGGGCAAGCCCTTCATACGTCAGGGCAAGCCCTTTGCACGTCAGGGCAAGCCCTTTGCACGTCAGGACAGGCCCTTCCTGTGTCAGGGCAAGGCCTTCCTGTGTGAGGCAAGGAGGAGCGAATGGCTGAGCGACTAAGCAAGCATTTCGGGCGATGCGTTGTTGTGGCGCTCGCGGAGGCAACATGCTGCGCGTGTGTGCTGGCGCTGTTCGCTTCTGTCACGCCAGCTCAAAGTTGGCTGGACTTCAAGCGTCCGGCGCCCACCGCTGCGGACTGGGATGCCATCGCCAAATTGCCTGACTTCACGGGCGTGTGGGAAGAGCCCCTGGGGTCCACTCACCTGGTTGTGTCACCCGAAGAGGCTAAACAGGGTCACGCGAAAACGACGGACCGCTCTAAATTTCCCGCTTCGTCGGTGCAGCCAACGCTGCCTCTCACGCCCGCATGGGCCGCCAAAGTGAAACAGTTGGAAGCCCACGCCGCGCAGGACAACGTGCAGTCGAACTGCGTGCCGTACGGCATGCCAACGATCATGACCATGCCGTATCCCTACGAGTTCTTGCTGACTCCCGGACAGGTGACCATCATCGGCGAGGAAGAGCGGATGATTCGCCATATCTACACCGACGGTCGCCCGCTTCCGAAAGACCCCGATCCGACCTTTTGGGGCACGTCGGTGGGACATTGGGAAGGCGACACGCTGGTGGCCGAAACCGTGGGCTTCTCTCCGCAAACGCTGATGATATCGACTCCGCCTGTGACGGGCCACGACATGGTGGCAGTGCCGCACAGCAACAACATGAAAATCATCGAGCGGTTTCGGCTTCTCGATCCCGACACCATGCAGGTCAAGACCACGATTATCGATCCGGTGGCTTTGACTCGCCCGTACACGACAACACGAATCATGCACCGTTACCGGAATTGGACCATCGATGAATACATCTGCCAGGAGAACAACCGAAACTCCGTAACCAGCAGCGGCAAAGCTGAGGTAGATACCATCCCTCCCGTTCCACCGGAACTGAGTTCTAAGTAGGGCCGTCGCGAACTAATACGTGGAAGTCTGGCGATGACGGGCGGCGCTCTACTTTTCCGATTCGCCGTCCCGCTCCGCTCGCTCGAATTCCTCAGAGTATTCGCAATGCGACGGACTCGGGACGAGGGCGAGCACGCCGCGAACCGGCCGGTCAGTCGCATGCCGGGCATGAAGCCCGGCGCTACAGGGAACCAAGTCAGCCCAAACGCGAAGGTTTTGGGAGACCTGCCGTGCACTCCGAAAGGCGCCGACCTGAAGGTCGCCGCGACACTAGGAAGAGGCCCGCGCTAAATCCGGACCTTCGAACGCCAAAATCCGAACCCTTCGGAGATTTCGCTCAGGATGCGGCACCCGTAAGAGCTAAACCGGCGGCGGGCATCAACGACACATAAACGGCGGGTGCGAATTGAAGAAGTTCCCGTATAATCGCGCGAAAAGATGGCAGCCTTCCTGAAGAACCTTGCCGGAGCTCTTCGGCGGCTTTTCCCCGACTGTATAACCTTGGGCCAGGCGATCGCGTTCAACATGTTCTTCGCTTTTTTCCCCCTGCTTCTGTTCGCACTGGGGCTGCTTGGCGGAACTTCACTTTTTCACGACGCGTTGCGCGAGATTCCGCGCGGGCTCGACTTGATCCTCCCTCCGGGAAGCTCGGAAGTGCTGAGCGACTATTTCGTGCGGCGGGCGGCCCATCCGGAGCGGTGGATATGGCTGGGATTGGGCGGGACGCTGATCGCCGGGACGCAGGTAATGGTCGGATACATGGAGGGCTTCCGGTCGATTGAAGGCGATTTGACCCGGCCGGGATATTGGCGCAGGCAGATTCGCGCGCTGGTGCTGGTTTGCGTGACGATCGTGCCGATGCTGACGGTTGTGGTGCTGACCGTGTTTGGCAAGCAGACGCGGCAATGGTTGATGGTGCGCACGCGGTCGGTGCTGCTGACGCACGAACTGGAGCTGGCGTTTTACGCGGCGGTGGTGTTCGTGCTTGCGACGGGAGTTTTGGTGCTGCTGTATCGACTTGGCCGGCCGGGACATCCGGGATTGCGATGTCTGCTGCCGGGAACGTTTGTGGCGACCGTGCTCTGGTGGGCGGCAGACATCGGATTCGGCCTGTACGTGAGGAAGGTGCCCTACGACGCGGTTTACCGCGGGCTGGCATCGGCGATCGGAATGATGCTGTGGATGTTCTTGACGGCGTTGATTGTGCTACTGGGAGCAGCCTACAACGCGGAAGTGCGCGAGAATGGCGGCGGGCGGCGCAGGAGGCGGGGGAAGGTTAGCGTGGCTGAGTAGCAGGCCGCGCTCGCGCGAGTCTGGTAAAATGGCGCTGGCGGCAGTCGATCCCACTCCGTTGCGGCCTGGTTCAGCCGCTTAGGAGGCGCGATGAGCGATATACGCGTCGAGTGCTACGCTGGTTACCGCGCGGACGAGCACCCGCAGCGATTCGTGCTCCGGGGACATGAATACGCGGTCAGCGAGCTGGATGGGCAGTGGCATTCGCCCGATGCCACGTATTTTCGCGTGCGAGCCGACGACGGGAATTATTACGTCCTGCGCCACGACGAGGGGCAGGACCGTTGGACGCTCGATGGTTTCCGCGCGGCGCGCTAGGGTGCTTCTAGGACGTGTGCGTACGCCAGCGGCAGGGCGCAGCAAGCGGTCTTTGATTGGGACAGGTCTACGCCCCTACGTACCTGATTCTTCAGAGGTAGTTGAGGCTTAGATGCGGGTTTACCTGGATTACAACGCGACTACGCCGGTCGATCCGGCGGTGCTCGATGCCATGCTTCCGTTTCTTCGCGAGAACTTCGCGAACGCCGGTTCCGTGCATACGCCCGGGCAGCGGGCGCGCGCAGCGGTGGATGCCGCGCGCGACTGGGTGGCCGCGCTGATTGGAGCGAAGGCGAGCGAGATCGTCTTCACCAGCGGCGGCACCGAAGCGGATAATTTGGCGATTTATGGAGCGGTGGCGGCGTCCGCGAGGCCGCGCAAGCATGTGATCGCGAGCGCCATCGACCATCACGCAGTTTTGCATACGTGCGAAGACCTCGAGCAGCATGACGTGGACGTCACGTTCGTTCCAGTGAGGCACGGGCCGGAGGCGCAAGGAGTTGTTGATCCGGACGAAGTGAAGCGCGCGATCCGTCCTGAAACTGTGCTGATCACCGTGATGCACGCGAACAACGAACTGGGAACCATTCAGCCGATTGAAGAAATCAGCCAAATCGCGCGCGAAGCGGGCGTTTGCTTCCATTGCGACGCGGTGCAGTCGGCGGGGAAAATTCCGGTGGATGTGAGCCGGCTGGGCGCCGATCTACTGTCGATTTCAGCGCACAAGTTTTGCGGACCGAAAGGCGTGGGCGCGCTGTACGTTCGCACCGGTACGGCAATCGTGCCGCGGTTTCGCGGCGGACACGCCGAACGCGACCGGAGGCCGGGAACGGAGAACGTGCCGGGAATCGTGGGGCTGGGCAAAGCGGCGGAACTGGCGAGAGTGAAGCTGGCGGAAGATTCCGCGCGCATCAGCGCGTTGCGCGACCGGCTTGAGACGGAGCTTCTGGACCGCATCCCTGATGCTTTCGTGAACGGCGACCCAGCGCGGCGCGTGCCGAATACTTCGAACATCACATTTCGCGGGGCGGGAGGCGAAGCGCTGCTGATCGCGCTCGATCTGCAAGGCATTGCGTGCTCGACGGGCGCGGCGTGCTCGTCGGGATCAACGGAGCCGTCGCACGTGCTGCTTGCGGCGGGACTTTCGCACGACGATGCGCGGTCTAGCCTGCGTTTCAGCCTGGGCCGGGCAACCACTAGCGACGAGATCGATTATGCGATCGAGACGATTCCGGCGGTCGTCGAGCGGCTGCGCGCGATTTCTCCGCGCTCGAACGCCGCGCCTGCCCTCGCGCAGTGATTTCTGAATTTTGACAATGGCGACTGAAACACAATTCGAGCTTGGGCGTACTCCCGCGGAGTGCGCGGGCGCGCCGACAGGCACGGTAGCGGTTGCGATGTCGGGCGGCGTGGACAGCTCCACGGTGGCGGCAATGCTGTGCGAAAGCGGCCGCGCGGTGGTTGGATTGACGATGCAGCTCTGGAACCAGCGGCGGCTGCCGCGGCTTCAAGGCGATGGACCGTCGCCGCATCGTTGCTGCTCGCTGGACGACGTGTACGACGCGCGACGCGTGGCCGAGCAACTGGGTATTCCGTTTTACGTGGTGAATTTCGAGCGCGCGTTCGAAGAGACGGTGGTGCGTCCATTCGTGGAGGATTATCTTGCCGGGCGCACTCCGATTCCATGCACGCGCTGCAACAACGATGTGAAATTCGCAGAGTTGTTGACGACGGCGCGGCAGATTGGCGCGGAGCGCATTGCCACCGGCCACTACGCGCGCGTGCAGCTGAATCGCGAGACGGGCCGTTACGAATTGCTCCGCGCGATGGATGAATCGAAGGACCAGACGTATTTTCTTTTCGGTTTGACGCAAGAACAGCTCGGGCGCGCGGAATTTCCGCTGGGCGAGTTGACGAAGCATGAGGTGCGGCAAATCGCGCGGAGACTGGCGGTGCCCGTTGCCGAAAAGCCCGAAAGCCAGGAAATTTGCTTCGTGCCTTCGGGCAGTTACGTTCGATTCATCGAAAGCTACTTGGAAGAGCAGGGAAGTGCACAGGTTGCCGTGCCAGGCGAGATAGTTCTCACGTCCGGCGAGGTTGTCGGGCGGCACGAAGGGCTGCATCATTACACGGTGGGACAGCGACGCGGGCTTGGCGTCGCGGTCGGGCGTCCCGTTTTCGTCGTGGCGCTGGACCGCGAGCGAAACCGGTTAGTGCTCGGAGAAGACGCCGAGTTGCGAAGCGGCACGTGCGAAGTTCGCGACGTGAACTGGATCGCGTGGGAGCAACCGGATGGCCCGGTCGAGGCCCAGGCGCGTATCCGTAACCGGCACGAACCGGCGGAGGCGATCGTCACCGCGCTTTCTAAGAACACCGCGCGCGTGGATTTTTGTGAGCCACAGCGGGCGATTACTCCGGGGCAAGCGGCTGTGTTTTATGCGGGCGAGCGAGTGCTGGGGGGCGGCTGGATTTCGAAGTAGCAGAGGTACACGTTGAACACGAGCAGGATCCTCCCTGCGTCGCGAAACGCGTGCGACTCCGGTCGGAAATGACAAGCTTCTACCGTCTTGCGAGGAAAGAGAGAGCTACCGGTTAAATGAAGAGTTCTTCGTCCTGGGTGGCGCCTTCGCCGTCTTTTTCGCGCCCCGGCTTGCGAAGGAATTCCAGTCCTGCTTTGATACCCTTAACGACCGCCGACACCTGATTGACAGGTTCCCACAGCCTGCGCCGGAAAGTAGATCCCGCTTCTTCAATCACTTCGAGCGTGCCGGTGAGGATTTGATCGGCGCGAATGATCTGGGCACGCAAGCGTTCGGTGGCTTCGGTGACCACGCGGTCGGCTTTCTGCGCCTGTCCGCGGGCAAGGCGCGTCAACTCGGCCGCGTCGCCCATGATGCTGGCGATGCGGTCTTCGGAGTTTTCAAGGATCCGGTTGGTGCGCTGCAGGATGGGGTTGATTTTGTCCTGCATTTCCTTGCCCATGCGCATGAAGGTGGTCACCGCCAGCCGCACTTGTACGAACATCGCGACCAGGATGCACATCTGGATGAAGATCGCGAGCGCGGCTATAACGATGAATGCTTCGAGCCAGCCGGACATTGCTTCCTCCAACTTCTACGAGATATTGGCCTCTCGCTTGTAGGTTTCTTTCCCGGCGTCGACCGCGGAGGAAATAGCGTCCTTCTGGCGGGACATGATTTCCTTGCTGCGTTCGATCAGGTCGTCCGCGCGTTCACGAAGCTCCCGGGCTTTCTTTTGAGCGTAATCGCGGCCTTCGTCGGCCTTTTTTGAGAGAAGCTCGCGTGTCTCATCGCCGGACTTCGGGGCGTACAGGATGCCCACCAGTG